>CAZQZF010000095.1:0-7944 GCA_964597745.1 uncultured Zetaproteobacteria bacterium | reverse complement strand
GTGATTTGAGAAGATATCGAATATACTCGCTTGGTTGATGCGTTTTTTACGCATTATCACCTCCGGTGGTTTTTGTGTTTCCTTTGTTTTCAATGTCTTGAACACAAGGATAGCAAAAATCACCGGAACTTTTTACTAAAAAATCCCGCCTTTTGTGTTTGATTCCATGGCGTTAGCGTTTATGGATGGACACTAATCTAGTATTGATTGTAGAGCGACAGTTGTGATGGCCTTATGCTGGAAGTTCTGGGTAGGGTTGAGCGAGGACTTGCCGGAACCGTTGGGGCCGTACACCAGCAGGTGGCGGCCTTCGAGATTCAGCGTGAAATCTCGGAACACCTTAAAGTTTCTGATTTGGTGAATTCAACTTCTAAGCGCACCACTTTTGGCTGAGTTGAAGACCTGGCATAAAAGGGTAGAGTAGAGGACAGGCTCCGGAATCGTTAGGAATCAGCCTATCAGTTTCCGCCTCTTTCGTCTGGCGGTGCCTCAATAGCCAATCCATAAATGCCATTACCAGTCCTCCCTCATCAAACCGTGCATACGGTTTTCCCGTACACGGCTTTCCGATGTTCTTCATGCCAGGGCATGCGCAGCTTCCTGCTGCTTGGCCAAGGCGTATAGCTTTCTCTGTAATGTCCTGAACATATTCAGCGTAGCTAGCCATTCGGCAATCACCTGTTCCTCAATCCTTCAAAAGCACTAAACAAAGCAGGGTCCCTTTCCTCGGTTACGAGTTATGTTGTCTCGAATCCTCAAACGGTACTATGAACCCCTCCGAATCCCGACATAGCCAAGTACGATTTCGGCATTGCCTTATACGCACCAGTTGGTGGTTTGTACCACCACCATGACGGGCCTCCCGTCCTGCACAATCAATCTTCCATTACATGCCGTCCCTGCTACTTCGGTGGAAAATATGAGACGATTCAGTTATCTCACCCCATATTCACTGGCCTTCTCCATTTGACCACAGGATCGGCTTCCACATAAAGTGACGAAGCTACATGTAAAATGGGGTCAAGTCTCACAATCCAACATTTGAGCTATCCTCCGGATATAGCAAAAGGTAGGGGTCTTGTTTCGCGCATTTTCATCGCCCTGTTTTATCCACCGACTTACCGTAGAATGCACTGTGATGATGCTCAAAGTTGTACCACCGTACAGAACGATGCCCACTTATTCCTACCTTAGTGGTCATCATAATGGCCTTCAACAGATGCAATGAACAATTTGTTTCCTTCAACTTGATACACAACTCTATCTTTTCGATTGATGCGTACAGACCAAAAGCCTTTGAGCGCACCCACCAGAGGTTTGGGACGATGTAAACCTGTAAACGGCTCATGCACTAGCTTGGCAATGCCCGCTATCACATCATCCAGTAATTTCGGGTTGCGGCGGGATAATTTGGCGATTTGTTGGCGTGCTTGCCTGGATAAACAGGGTTTAAGCATCAATCAATGCTTCTAGCCCGTCTTTATCATTGCTTTCCAGGGTTTGGTAATCGGATGCAGATGTGATGCGCTCTACAGCGCCTTGAATATCCGTAATCGACAAGGTTTCATTGATGGCTTCCCAATCTTCTACACCAATCAGCACCACATCACCGCCTTTGCGCGTAATCAATGCAGGTTCATGACTTTCCCGCACTTCATCGCACAACGATTTAAGGCTGTTCCTTGCTTCTGAATAACTGATATTTTGCATTTCTATCACCTCAATAGAAAGATTGTACAAGATATTGTCAATTTATCAATAGGCTGCTTTTGGCTGGAGGTGTGTGTGGAGCAATACGTTTGTTCGCATTTTTCATATAATGTTTCGGGCGCAACATCAAAGCCACAAGTTATTGATCGAGCAATTCTCAACTTTGATACTTTATCGAAGCTGCCTGAATATGATCGCCCAGAGTTATCTCTTGCACTGAAGTTTCTTCAAGAGTCGGCTGGAGAGGCTAGAGTAGAATAGCTGGCGGTGTATAATTAGACCGTGCGTAACCATGCCTAACGAATAAGGATAGATCGCGCGCAGCCGCGATCTATCCTGTGGTTGCATGAGCTCGGTCAGTATGGATTTGGCAGTTGGGCTACCTCTATAGAAAATTTGAGTATGGAATAAAAAAAGGGGGGGGCGCCCCCCCCTTTTTTATTTGGGGAGCGTTGCCAAACTTACAAGGAGATTACTCCTGAATTTTCCAGGAACCATCGTGTTGCCGGCAGGCTGTTCCGTAAGCGTGTTCAGTTTTGCCGCCGACAGTAACATCCGTCTGATATTCACGGCAATATTGACCGCTGCTGGGTTTTTTATATGTTTTTGTTGGCGTCACGGAAAAGTTGTTGCCGGTATCTGGATTTGTCCAGGTTGAAGTCTGGCCCGTGGGCGTTGATTCCAGTGCTTGCTGGGCCTGTCTGCGGTCGTTTGCATCCATCTGTTGGCCAATTTCATTACCGAGCAAGCCACCCAGGATGGCGCCTCCAATGATGGCGGCCGTCTTGCCGCCTCCCTGTCCAATTGTAGAACCGATAAGACCTCCTCCAGCAGCTCCAATCAATGACCCGGCCTGCTGTTTGTTCTCACAGGAAGTCAAGGGCAGGAGAATCAATCCAATTGTTACAGCGTAAGCTATTCTTTTCATACCTTTTATCTCCTTTACAACTATGTCATGCCTAATTTTCTTCATAACAGAAGGGTAGTCGTTTTTAAGCCAACTTCAAGGAGGAAAGACGGGAACGATATGCGTATTTTTTCCACCCTTGTATCCCATATTGGCAAATGAGGGCTAAATCAGCCAGCATAGGAAGATGCCCAGAAATTTTATACGAAGGTATATGCCGGATCATCAGAAGATCCGTGACCATCGTCACCTGAAACATTTGGGGGGGTTGCTGCACGATCGAAATCTATGGCATCTGAACCGACACTCAGTCGCCGGGGCATGTTTTGTCGGCCTGTTCGCGGGCTTCATTCCGGTCCCTTTTCAGATGCTCCTGGCCGCTCTTTTTGCCATTACATTTCAGGTCAATCTTCCCGTTTCGGTCGGTTTGGTCTGGATTACCAATCCATTGACCATGGCGCCCATTTTTTATTTTGCGTATCGGTTCGGTAGCTGGATTCTTGGCCAACCCGTAAGCGATTTTAATATAGAACTGTCTCTTGACTGGTTGCCGACGGGATTTGCGAAGATTTGGCAGCCGCTAATTCTGGGCAGTACGGTTTTAGGCATTTGCAGCGGTTTCCTTGGATATATTGGCATGCAACTGTTATGGCGAAGTCTGGTTGTTTCGAAATGGCGAAGAAGAAAATGGGCGCATCACGAGAACAGATCTGTTGATTAAACCGGAAGACAAAGAGAGGAAAAGAACTATTTTTATGAACTTTTTTTAATTAAATCCCAACTGGCAATTATAGTTTCCGGTGTTAATCTGCGGCCCGAATCGCTTAAGATCGAAACTTTCTGCCGTGCAAGGAGAACCGGGCATAACGCTGAATTCCGCCATCTTGAAAACCTTGACACCGTCGCTGCCCACATGGGTAGAGGCGGCTCTGGTTTTGTCCTTGTCATGGATTACGGCGGGGGCGCTTATTAAACCCTTGGCGCCGGCGCCGGATGCTCTTTTCACCGACTCATCGAAAAAAGAGGATTATTCGGTCAACATTCGAAGGTTGCTGGACGCTGCTCCGTTTGGTAAATCGGTAGCCGTTGTTAAGAAAACAGCAAATAAACCTGTGGTTAAAAGCAGTCTGGCCATTAAACTTTTGGGCACGGTCGTAGCTGGCAGGCAATCGGCGGCCCTGCTCCAGTCTAAACCCGGGGCGATTGAGGAGGTCTATCATATTGGGGAAGCCATTATGCCAGGAGTGATTCTGCAAGATGTTGAGAGCACGCGTATTCTCATCGGGGTGTCAGGCCGCAGGGAAATCATCATGCTGGATGAGTCCGCACCTCTCAACACCCTGCCCTTTCAGCCAATATCCGCCAGGCATCCGCCTGGCGCCCATTCAGCCGTGCAGCATCTTGGAATCAGCCGGTCGATGCTGAACAGGGAAATGCAGAATATAGCCAAGTTGATGACACAGGCGCGACTCACCCCGCAATCCCGGAGCGGTAAACCAAACGGTTTTTTAATCAGTGAAATTGTCGCCGGCAGTATATATCAGCGCATCGGGTTACATAATGGCGACATCATTCAAAGCGTCAATGGCATGAGTCTGTCGAACGCGGATAAAACTGTGGCAATCCTTAAGGTGCTCAAGGAAAACAGGCATGTAGAAGTGGCATTGTGGCGTAATGAACGGCTACTTAGATTACAGTATGAAATTCATTAACAGGTTAGCGATAAAGTTGACGAAATGGAATTTATGCGTACTGATGTTGTGCGCGGTCCTGCTTGCGCCCTGTAAGGCGATGGCGCAGCAAGAGATTACCTTTAACTTCAATAACGCAGATATACGCAGCGTAATCAAATTCGTCTCTAATTTTACCGGCAGGAATTTTCTGGTGGATAATAGAGTGAAAGGGAAGGTAACCATTATTTCCCCCAAAGCCTTACCTGCCGATGCGGCCTATCAGGTTTTCCTGTCTATCCTCGAGGTCAATGGCTTTACCGCGGTTTCCGGCCAAAGCGTAACCAAGATCATCCCTCTGGCGGTAAGCAGACAAAAAGGAATCCGGGTAAGATTCAAAGGTCAGCCGGAAGCCGGCGATGAAATGATTACGCAAGTGATTCCCCTGAAATATGCCCAGGCCCGCCTGCTTGTTGGTGTGCTCAGGCCCATTATTGCGACATTGGGCAACATCACAGCCTACGCCCCCGCCAATATATTGTTGGTCACGGATACCGCCGCAAACATCCGCCGGATCTTGAGCATCATTCATGCCCTGGATGTTAGTGAGGCGGTTGGCGTCAAGTTGATCCGGCTTAAATACGCATCCGCGGAAAAACTGGCCAAGATTCTAACGGATATGTTTACCTCAAAGGCTGGCGTCGCGGGTAGGGCTGCCGCCAGGCCGGGGTTGGCTGGTCTGAGTAGCCTGAGCGCTTCTTCATCAATCAAGGTAACGGCATATAATCCGGAAAATATGCTCATTATCGTGGCGCCAGCAGCCAGTGTCGCCGCCATCAACTCCCTGATTGAGAAACTTGATCTTCCTCCCAGCGTCGACGCCGGTCTTTTGCAGGTTCGCTACCTCAAAAATGCCGATGCCGAAGCAGTCGCCAAAGTCCTGAATGAGATGCTTTCGGGCGTCAGTCAGAGTCAAGCTTCGCTGGGCGCGGCTGGTGGAGCCAAGAAAAAATCCAAGGGAAAGGTCCTGTTTACCGGCAAGGTCAAGGTAGTTGCCGATCCGGCGACAAATGCCCTGCTGATTAGCGCTGATTTGAACGACAGGAAGGCGCTGAACAAGATCATTGATAAACTGGATATCCGCAGGCTTCAGGTATTTATCGAGGCCTTGATTGTAGAGGTCTCTGCCTCTAAAGCCCAGCAATTCGGTGTTGAATGGCGCGCACTGGGTGATTTCACCCAGCCGGGCCGCAGGCCAGTAGGCGGCACTTCATTTGGTAATCAGGCCGGGACCAATATCAATACGGTGGCGGCAAATCCCCTTGCCGCGGGCAATGGTCTTGCGGTGGGGGTCGTTGACGGGACAATCACCTTTGGCGGGACGGAATTTCTTAATCTTGCGGCCCTAGTGCGGGCGCTGGAAGCCGATACGAATACCAATGTCCTGTCCACGCCCAATCTTCTGACCATGGATAATGAGGAAGCGGAAATCGTTGTCGGTCAAAATGTTCCCTTTGTGACCGGCTCAAGCTCCACGCAGGGCGGCACTGCCAACCCGTTTACGACAATTCAGCGGCAGGATGTCGGCCTGACTCTTCGCGTTACGCCGCAAATATCCGAAGGCGATACGGTTCGCTTAAAGATATTTCAGGAGATCTCCAGTATTGCCCCGAACACATCCGGGGCCAGTGATATCATTACCAACAAGCGTTCGGTCAAGACCGTGGTCCTGGCTCGTGATACGCAGACTATCGTTTTGGGCGGTTTGATACGCAACGATGATACCGAATCGGTCCAGAAGGTCCCATGCATCGGTAGCATTCCAATCCTGGGCGAACCTTTCAAGTTCACGGAGCTGACTAAAAATAAGACCAACCTGATGGTTTTTCTGAAGCCGCATATCATCAATACGGCCCGTGATATCAAGACAATAACCCAGGATAAATATCTGAATATGCAGGATATTCAGAAGAGTCAGAAGAGTGATGCTACTCTGATCTTTCCGCGTGAGAAACAATCTCTTCCTGAGGGGATGAATCCGGGAAACCAGACTCCACCCTCTAAAAAGTCGAAGTCCAAGCCAGCGGAGCCAGAGAAGCAGGCGCCCTGATGCAGCAACTCGCACGCATTCCCAATGATAGGGTAGATGTTGAGCGGGCCCTGCATTTTCCCCTGGCCGTGCTCAAGCAGGGGCCTCTGCTGCCTTTGAAGCCCAATGAGGATCAATCAAACCCGGTACTTGTGCCAAATGAAGGCAAGTGGCCTTTTGCATTGCTGGATGACATGCGGCGTGTCTTCGGGGCCGAGGCGCAGCCGGTTTCCGCTCCCCGCGAGGCGATTCTGCTCGAGCTTAATCGCATATTTGACATGGCTTCCACTTCGGCGGAGCAGATGCTTGAGGATCTCGACGATCAGAACATATTGTCACGTGAGATTGAGGAAGTTAAGGATCTGCTGGACAGTGAGGATGAAGCGCCGGTCATCAGACTGGTCAATACTCTGATCAGTCAGGCATTGAAAGAGCGAGCCAGCGATATTCATATTGAGCCGTTTGAACGGCAGGTTCTGGTTCGCTTCCGCGTCGATGGCGTGCTGCACACGGTCGTAAAGCCGCCTAAAGGCGTGCAGGCGGCCATTGCGTCCCGTATCAAGGTAATGGCGGATCTGGACATCGCGGAGAAACGTCACCCCCAGGACGGGCGGATCAGGTTGCGTATTGCCGGTCGCGAGGTGGACATCCGGGTTTCAGTCCTGCCCACGGCCTTTGGCGAGCGGGTGGTCATGCGGCTTCTCGACCGCGGCAAGCAGATGTTGACGTTGCCCGAGCTTGGTATGGGCGACCGTCAGTTCAAATACATGGAACAGGCAGTGGATTCCGCGCATGGCATTGTTCTGGTGACGGGCCCGACCGGTTCAGGCAAGACCACCACCCTATATGGCGCCCTGATGATGGTGAACCGGCTCGATCGAAATGTTATTACGATTGAGGATCCGATTGAATACCAGCTTGAAGGAGTAGGTCAGATGCAGGTTCAGTCCAAGATTGGAGTGACCTTTGCAGAGGGTTTGCGTTCGATCCTGCGCCAGGACCCCGACATTATCATGATCGGGGAAATCCGCGATCTGGAGACGGCTGAGATCGCCATCCAGGCCAGTCTGACCGGCCATCTCGTGTTTTCCACGTTACATACCAATGACGCTATTTCCGCTGTCGCACGGCTGAATGACATGGGTGTGGAACCCTATCTGGTGGCTTCCTCGCTGCTGATGGTTCAGGCCCAGCGTCTGGTTCGCATCCTGTGTCCCCACTGTAAACAGTCCCGGCCGGTTGACCCTGCCATCTGGCGGACCCTTGGGGTTTCTCCTCGAAAATATGAGCATGTCAAGGAAACCTATATTGCCAGTGGATGTGACGCATGCATGCAAACGGGATATCTGGGACGGATCGGACTGTTTGAGGTGGTCATGGTCGATAGCGAATTGCGTGCGGCTATTCACAATGGACGGTCTCTGGCCGATTTGAAGGCTATTGCCATGCGTGCGGGCATGCACAACCTTCGGCAAGATGGCGCCAGGCATATCGCCGCCGGGCTGACCACAGTGGATGAGGTATTACGAGTCACTCAACAGGATAGCGTCGGTGCTTGCGGATTGGAT
>CAZQZF010000094.1:0-7960 GCA_964597745.1 uncultured Zetaproteobacteria bacterium | reverse complement strand
TCGTTGCGGGCAAAGGAACAAGCGAAGGCGCGGCAGTATTTGTGAATAGTCCAAGCTAGGGATGCATCCCTTCTGGTTCGAGTCCAAATGACTTCAGGGTGGCATACAAGACCTGCCGATTAGATTTCGGTAGCACGGTCAGCGGCAGCCTGATGTCCCAGCCCATCCATCCCATCATGGCGCAGGCTGCTTTAACCGGTATCGGGTTGCACTGAATAAACATGGCATCCGTTAGTATCTGGATCGCACGCTGCTGATTGCGAGCCTTGAAAATATCACCTTGGCTCATACTGTTGACCAGGCTGCGCATCGCCTGCGGCGCAATATTGGATACAACGGAAATGACCCCGACGCCGCCCATGGCCAGAAAAGGTACGGCGCTTGCATCATCACCGGAGTAGAACTCAATACGATCCCCACTGGCATTCATGGTCCGAGTCAGTTGAGCCATATCGGCAGTAGCATCCTTGATACCTGTAATATTGGCAATTCGGGAAAGCCTGCTGACCGTTTCCGGGGAAATATTTGAACCCGTACGTCCCGGTACATTGTACAGAACGATAGGGATATGCACCGCCTCGGCTACAGTCTTATAATGTAGAAAGATGCCCTCCTGAGTCGGTTTGTTGTAGTAGGGTGAGATCAAAAGAACGGCGTCAGCACCCGCCTCTTTAGCCGCCATTGTTAGCTCAATCGTTTCCTTTGTCGAATTGCTGCCGGCTCCAGCGATTACCGGCACGCGTCCCGCAACATGCATTACACAGTCACGGATCAGATCCTTCTGCTCCGCATGGCTGAGGGTTGCCGCTTCGCCTGTCGTGCCGGCCGGCACGACGGCATTGACTCCGGCCCCGATCTGCCGGTCCAAGTGAGCGTGGAAGGCGTCCCTATCGATTTTTCCGTTTCTGAATGGCGTAACAAGCGCCGTGATGACCCCGTGAAACATGACAAACCTCCATTTGTATCAACTATAGCGCCTTTACGACGAGGGAAAAGCCCTGCCACGGCCCAAGTCCAGGATCAGGTTTCGTAGTAAGCAAGCGTTCTGGAGACGGCAGACGCCTTCATAAGTGGAATGACCGCCTGATGCGCTGGATGATCATTCTTTCTCCCCATCTGGAAAATGCCTCTGGCCGGGCTTATAAAGGAAGATGCCAGTGGCGGCGGAAAAAGCAAATACTGCTCCAGCGATAAATGTAGCTGGGGGGCCAATCCTGTCCCACAACAGACCGGCAAAAATGCTGGCCATCAAAAGCGTCAGACCACCAACCAGACTGAAAATGCCAAAGGCCGTGCCACGAAGTCCGAATGAAACGCTGTCAACCACAAGTTTAGACAGCAGCCCTTGTGTAAGTCCCATGTGAATCCCCCACAAGGCGGCGCCGGAAAAAACTGTCCATGGAGAACCCGCGATCGCCAACTGAATGTCAGCCAGCACCAGAACGAGTAGCCCGGCAACCAATATAACCCTTCGGTTCAATAGATCGGAGGCGATTCCGGCTGGAAAAGATACCATTGCATAGGTCAGACTCATTACCACCATGATCATGGGTACATAAGTGAGAGGTATCCCGATATTTTCAGCCCGTAAAACCAGAAAAGCCTCGCTGAAGCGGGCCATGGAAAAAATCGAGCCAAGCAATACTACCAACCAGAAATTTAATTCCAGCTGTTTGATATCCGCCCATGTGATGGGACATGCCTTTTTGGATAATGCCCGTATTTTGAACTTGGGATCATGCACGCCTACCGCAAGAATGATGACCGAAATGCAAGCAGGGGTAACCGCGATCCATAGTACGGCGGAGATATTGCCAGTCAGAAGAAACATGAAGGCAACTGCAAGCAAAGGGCCAATAAACGCGCCCACTGAGTCCATCGCCTGACGCAGTCCATAGGCCGCCCCACGTAATTCATCCGGGGCGATATCCGCCACGAGCGCGTCCCTTGGCGCACCTCGAATACCTTTGCCGAGTCTGTCCAAAAACCGGGCAAAGAAGACCCAGCCGATTGATGTGGCCAGCGGAAATATCGGCTTGCTGATGGCTGAAATACCATAGCCAAAAAGAGCGATTAGCTTGCGCTTGCCCAAAACATCACTCAGTACTCCGGACAATACCCTGGTAATGGCGGCAGTGGCTTCCGCCACTCCCTCGATTACGCCGATCGTGACCATACTCGCCCCTAGCACAGTGACCATAAAGACCGGCAACAGGCTGTGAACGAGTTCCGAGGATATATCCATAAACAGCGAAACCAGGCCCAGAGCCCAGATGCCTGAAGGCAGCCGGCTTAAGACATCTCTAATCTTATACAATCGATCTTTGTCAGGTTCACATCGGCTGACATTTCCGTAGAATCATAATGAAGAATACATCATTGTACTGCCCAGGTAAATTATCCTCCTCCCATCCTGGGGATCGTATTTCAAACTTTCCTATGGCTTTTCCTGGAGCTGCGTTTCATTCATATGCTTTAAGTTTGCGATGATGCGGCGAAGTACGGTATATGTGACGTCAAATTCTTCTTGAGAGATACCGCCAATTGCCGCAGTGACGTAGTCCAGCAAAAGGGGCGTTATATGCTGGACGGCCAGAACGCCTTCCCGGGTCAGCCAGGCCCGTACGATACGACGATCTTTTGTGTCCGTCTGCCGATCAACCCATCCTTTCCGGACGAGCCTGTTCAACAAACGTGTAATGACGGCCTTGTCTTTGGCCAGGGTATCAGCAAGACAGGTCTGGGTCAGACCATCGCTCTTTCCGAGAACCACAAGCATGCCCAGTTCTTCATGCGTAATATCATACCCGGCTTTTCTGCATTTGTGGACAATTCCTTTGCGAAAAGCATACATCAGGTGGTTGACTATATATCCCAGGCTTTCCTCAAATCTACCGGTCACGATAGCATTCTGCATACACAGCAAGATAACGCATTTTATTGACTATATCAATAGTTGACATTATCAACTATTGATATATAATTCTTTGCCCCGAATATGCCATTCTTCGGCTACATGAATCAAAAAAGAGGAAGGGCCCATATGCGTTTTGTCTTGTCGTTCGTCTGTCTACTCGTGTTTTTGCCGGTTATTCCCGCTAATGCGGAGCCATTAGATCTTGCTACGGTGATCAGAACTACCCTGAAGCGGCACCCGGACATGCCGCTCAGCTATCTACAGGTCCGTTTCGCCCAAACGGATCAACAGCGCATCAGGGGACAACTTGATCCCCGGATATCAGCCAGCCTGCTGGCTTCTGATGATGAAAACCCGTCCAACAGCGTATTTAACCCTATCAGATCCGCCACCAACCAGCAGATCAAGGGCGACATCACCAAACCCCTGGCAAATGGCGATACGGTCATACTCGGTATCGATTATAGCCGGACTTTCCTGAAATTTGACTTCTCACCGGACGCATTTGCCCGTTTCGATCCTTTTTATCACAATCAGATTGACCTTACCTATCGGCACCCCTTGCTAAAGGGGGCAGACAGGCCCGACTACAATCAGGGACTCAAGGCGGCGCTCGCCGATGAATCAGGAGCCAGGCTGCAGCAATCCGTGGTTGCCCGGAACCTGAGCCGGCAGGCCATTCAGCTGTTCTTCGATATCGCCGTAGATGAAGCGAATCAGAAGCTCGCGGAAGATGCAGTGGGACGTGCTGAAAAACTGCTCTCCTACCAAAAGTCCCGGGAAAAGCTTGGCCTGATTGAAAAAGCGGAGCGCTTGCAGGCTGAGGCGCTACTGGCCACACGACGCATGGAGCTGACCACGGCCGAAGCCAGTCTTGTTCAGGATAGAACGGCCCTGAATCGTCTGATGCTTCGCGATCCGGATACGCCACTGACAACACGGTACGAACAGAGGCAGGCTCTTAAATTGCCTAATCTTAAGCAAGCCATGGTCGTCGCCGACAGGGCGCGACCGGAATTGCTGGCCTTCTCTTCCAAATTAAAGGCCGCTGGCGCCCGACTGGAGGAGGCTAATGATACTGATTATGCCCAACTGGACCTTGTGGGAAAGATCGGCAGCCGCTCGCTAACCGGAACCTATGGGACTCCCTTAAGACAGGGATTCAGCCTTAGTGACCGGTTTGTCTCCGTCGGTATCGAGTTCAGCGATACGATCACGAATAATACCGCCAAGGCAGCCATCCGAAAGGCGGCGCTGGACAGAGAGAAGATATTGCTGGAACGCAGGCAGACGCGCGAACTGATCAAGGATGATATGGCGACCACCCTGTCGCAGATCCGCACCGGAAGAAAAACCTACGCCGCAGCCCGGCAACGGGAACAGGCGGAACGCGGTAAGTTCAACGCGGAATTGAATCGTTACGGCGAAAGCCGTTCGGATACGGCGACTGTGATTCAGTTCGAGGGGGATCTGCGCGCCGCCGAAATCGAGACGGCGCTTCGGCACATTGCCCTGCTGCGAGCCCAACGACAATTGGCATGGGTGCAAGGCACTTTGGAAAAAGACCTTGGAATCGATCTGCCTGGGCTGTAACCCATGCGCCGTTTAATCGCCTTTTTTGTCGAGCGGGGGTTGCTCGTCAATATGCTGTCGCTGATGCTGCTTGCCGGAGGCATCTTTGCCGCCATCTCCATTCAACGGGAGGCGTTCCCGAGTATTAATTTTGATCTGGTGTCCATTAACGCTGCATGGCCGGGGGCTTCTCCGCACGAGATCGAACGTCTGGTCGTAACCCCTATAGAACGTGAACTCAAGGGAATAGACGGCGTGAAGACAATTCGCTCCACCGCGCATCCCGGCTCGATGGAAATCAATATTGAAGTTGATCCGAATTATTCCGACCGTTCCCGTTTAGTCTCCGATGTACAACAGGCCATCAACCGGGCCGACCTGCCGCTTGATCTGCCCTATGATCCCCTCCTGACGGAGATCAAGTCCGAGCAGGCGCCGGTGCTCTCCTTTACTATTTATGGTGATCTCAAACCATTGGAGCTCAAACGCATCGCCGATGAAGTCGAGGATGACGTGCTGGATATCCCCGGCGTTGCCCGCATCATCACCCAGGGCAAGAGTAAGGAAGAAATCCGTATTGTGCTGGATCCTGAGCGCATGCGGCGTCAGCGGATTTCTACCGGAGATATCGTGCGCCTGATTCAGGGGTGGAACGTTAATGCGCCCGGCGGAACCATCAAATCCGCGGGCAAGGAAAAAATTATTCGCGTATCCGGTCAGTTTAAATCGGCTGCTGATGTTGCAAATCTGGTGCTGCGCGCCAATGATCGCGGACACGCCGTTTATATGCGTGACGTAGCCGATGTCAGCGAGGCGCTGGTCACGCCTCAGCGTTATGTGGATGCCATGGGCAAACCGGCCATCAATATGATTGCCATCAAAAAAGGCAATGCCGATATCATTGACCTTGTGGACAGGCTACGCGCCTATCTGGCCACCGTGCCGAAGCAATACGGCGGCCATATCAGCGTCCATACCTACCGCGATATTTCCACCATCACCCGGCTGCGCCTGCACGTACTGACCAGCAATGGCGGTATTGGACTCATGCTGGTGCTGGCAATACTGCTGCTGTTCCTGCGCCCGGCAGTCGCCTTTACGACCGCATGGGGACTGCCCGTCATCTTCTTTTCCGGTATCCTCATACTGTTTCTATTCGGTAATACGCTCAATCTGCTCAGCATGTTCGGATTCATCATTGCATTGGGTCTGATCGTTGACGATGCCATCATCATCGGTGAAAACACCACCTGGCATATGGAGCAGGGCATGGCGCCGAAACGCGCCGCCGTGCAGGGCGCTTATGAACTGGCGGGACCTGTATCCGCCACCGTATCGACTACGATTGTGGCTTTCCTGCCGCTCCTGTTCATGCAGGGGATCATCGGCAAATTTGTCTTTTCCATTCCGGTTGTGGTCATTGTGCTGCTGCTCTTTTCCTGGCTTGAAGCGTTGTTGATTCTTCCCAATCATATCCGCGACGTCAGCAATGCCCGCGCCCACCCGAAAGAGAGGGCGATTATGCGCTGGTTGACGCGTATCTATGCATTTGTTTTGCGCGGCGCTGTTCGCGGGCGTTATCTCACGATTCTCATCACGCTGGCTGTGCTCGGAGGCAGCCTGTCGCTGGCCACCCATATGAAATTTCAGCTTTTCCCATCCGGCGCTGAAAGTCAGTTCTATTTGCGTGTAACGGCGCCCTCCGGAACCACGCTTGCATCCATGCGGCAAACCATGTTGGCTGTCGAACGCGAGGTGCGTGAGAACATTGATCCAGGCTTGCTCGAAACCACGATTATCATTACCGGCCAAAGCAGCGCCGATGAACGGGACAGCTTAAAACAGTTCGGCGATCACTTCGGTTTCGTGCGCGTTATCTTAACGCCATTTTCCACCCGCAAGGTGTCCGCCTTCACGGCCATGCACCGGCTCGAACATCTGATTCCGAAGAAATTTCCAGAGCTGCCGATTGATTTTGTCATGCTGAGTCCAGGCCCGCCCGTAGGCCGCGCCCTGCATGCCGAACTTTCCGGTGCATCCGCCCCGGCTCTGGAGCGGGTCGCACAGAATCTTCAGACATATCTGACCACGGTTCCGGGCGTACATTCCATCGAAAGCGGCATGAGCGCGGGCGATCCGGAAGTCCATGTGGAGCTTGACAGGAAGCTCGCCGCGTATGCCGGTGTAAATCTGGCTACCGTCGCTACGCATATCAAGGCGGCCTTCGACGGGCTGCGCGTTTCCACGCTGAACCGTGGCAAGGAAGAGGTGGATGTCACGCTGCGCTACCCCGAACGATTCCAGCGTCATATACAAACCTTAAAGAAACTCGGCATCCCCAATCGTACGGGAGGCTTAACGCCTCTGGGCGCCTTCGCCCGCTTTGTGACGCTACCTGGCGTTACCAGCATCCGTCACAAAAACGGTAACCGGGTCATTGATATTTCCGCCGACGTGGAACCGGGAAGAATCACCTCCATGCAGCTCAATGCACAGGTTATGCGCGACAAAAAACAGTGGATGGGAAACGATAAGGTTAAGATTCATTTGGGCGGCGAGGAGGAACGCTCGCGGGAATCCATGCGCGGCCTGATCTTCAGTTTTATCTATGCACTCGCCGGCATCTTTGTGATTCTGGCCATTCAGTTTAACCGCATAAGCTATCCACTTCTGGTCATGCTGGCCATTCCCTTTGGCGCCATCGGCATCATCGTTGGCTTTTTTCTGCACGGGCAACCGCTCTCATTTATGGCCATGATGGGCTTCGTGGCGCTGACTGGCGTCGTCGTCAACGATTCCCTGGTGATTGCCGTGTTTATCCAGCGAAGCATTGAAAAAGGCATGGCATGGCGGGATGCAGTGTATGAAGCCGGTAAACGCAGATTGCGCGCCGTGCTGCTGACCACCATCACCACTGTCGTCGGGCTGTTGCCGACAGCCTATGGCTGGGGCGGTTTTGATCCATTCGTGGCGCCCATGGCGCTGGCCCTGTCCTGGGGCCTGATGTTTTCCACCGGCATCACTCTGCTATCCGTTCCCGCTGCCTTCGGTATCGGCATGGATTTGAAATATGCCATGGCCTGGTTCCGGAAGTAGCCGGCCGGACGAAGAGTTACGGGTTAATTACAGCCTCAACCCAGCAGTCTGCCATACAATCCGCCGAGAACAGCGCCATAGACAAGGTGCAGCATCAGGGTCATCACTGGCGCCATAATGGATTTACCAGTTTTACCCATTATGAATCTCCTTGAGACTCATCAGTCGCCTGCATACACAATCCGTTGAGCGGATATCCGAGCACGTCATCCGGATCATAGAAATTAAGCGGAGTTGTTCGGATCATTCGTCTTGCGGTAGGACGAGGCGTCGCCAAAGGCGTTTATCATGAACCGGCGCAGAGTGATCCAGTCAAGGTTATTATCCTAGAAAAAGCAGTTGGAAGTGCGTGCAGAGTGTAAGATGTTGATTTGA
>CAZQZF010000093.1:0-8034 GCA_964597745.1 uncultured Zetaproteobacteria bacterium | reverse complement strand
TCCCAGAACGCAGCGGCTTTTGCTACGGCGTAGGGACTTCTGGGTTTGAATTGTGTCAGCTCATCTGCGGGGTTCCCTTTTGTATCCCCGAAACACTCGCTGGAACAGGCATTGTATAAACGAATGGGACGACCTATGAAACGTATCGCTTCCACTAAATTTAGTGTGCCAATAGCATGGCTTTCCATTGTTTCTACCGGCTGTTCAAATGACAATCCTACCGAGCTTTGACCCGCAAGATTATATATTTCATCAGGCTTTGCTTTAACAAGAATCTGCAAAACACTGCGAAAGTCAATCATTGACATGGATTCAAGATGAACTTGTGCTCGTATTCCCAAACATGACAAGTTTGTGAATAAAGAAATTTGGGCATCCCTCGAAGTGCCGGTGACCGAATAACCTTTTTCTAGCAGGAATTTAGCTAAATAAGCGCCGTCCTGACCTGAGACGCCACAGATCAATGCCCTTTTTTTTCTTGTTGTGGGTTGTTGAGTCAAATGGCCTCCTGTAATGGGGCAGATACAGAGTCCGCAATGTGGCTCTTGGCTTATACAAAGGCTAAATATACTCATGTACTTGGGACTTGGCTATTGCCCTTCTAAAACCATAGTTTCCCATTCTGGCTCGCTCTGATCTTGAGGTGATTGATGGTAAAGATTGCCAGGGAGCGCCGTCTTCCATTCTCTCCGTTTGAGCCGAACAGCGAAACCCTCGCGGCAATCGAGGAACTGGACAAGGGCGGCGGCAAGATGTTCCACAGCGTTGATGAATTGATAACCGACCTGGATGCGTGAGCTTGTCCAAAGCACGCGCTTCAAGCGCGACTACAAACGTGAGAAAAACGGTCGATATACCTCCAACCTTACGGGCGGAGTTGGAAGCCGTCTTGCGGGTTCTAGCGGTAGGTAAAACGCTCACTTACTCTTACACTATGCTTTACTCTACACAATAAAAACGTTATTGTTATGTGTAACAATATGCAGGAGAAATGCACATGGCTACTAATCTCGCAATCGACGACCGGTTAATTGAAGAAGCGAAAGCAATAGGCAAACATCGCACAAAAAAAGGGGCTGTTACCGAAGCCCTGCAAGAGTACATTCAGCGTAGAAAGCAAATTGACATATTGAATATTTTCAAAAAAATAGACTACGATCAGGATTATGATTATAAAAAACAGAGATATGTAAAATGAAAGTCATCATTGACACTTGCGTCTGGTCTCTGGCGCTCAGAAGAAGTGAGTTACAGGAAAATGAGTACGTTGAGGAGCTAAAAGAATTAATAAAAGAGGTGCGCGCTCAACTTATAGGCCCTGTGCGACAGGAACTCCTTAGTGGCATTAAATCAATACGACAATTTAACCTTCTCAAAAGGCATCTCGAAACTTTTGATGATCTTGATTTAGAAAGAGAAGACTTTGAGTTGGCGGCAGAATACTTTGATGCGGCAAGAGTTAAAGGGATTCAGGGCTCAAATACAGATTTTCTTATTTGTGCAATATCAACAAGACGCAAGATGCCGATTTTAACCACGGACAAAGACTTTTCTAATTATAAAACTATTCTGCCGATCAAAATCCATACCCCAAGAATATAGTGTAGAAAAGAGAGGGTCATAACTGCCTGGCGACAGCATTCATCGTGAACGTATGTGCCTTGTCCGGTACGTTTTCGAGTACGAGGATGAATCCCCGGGTTCCACTGGATAGAACCGGCATTGTGTCCTCGGGCGGAGAGATGAAGGGCACGCGCCGAATGGCGTTTCCCAGGGGTTTCAGTGTGATTGGTCGGAGAATTTTTTGTACGATTTGCCCCGATGGTTCCCCGGACAAAAGCGATATGCGCATTGCAGGAGGCGGCAACTTACATTGCAGCCTGTTCTCCACCCTTCCTTCGATGAGCAGAACCAGGGTGTGGTCAGTACGTTCAATCCATTGCGCCTTGACGCTTTCAGACATGAGCCGCCAGTCCCAATCATGGATGATCGCTCTGTAACCATTGTTGATCATGAAACTACGCACCCAGGGCCTGTCCATCCAACTGTCTTTATTTAACCAAAGGCCGGCACCAATGGCAGCGCACAGAAATACCAGTAGCCAAGGCCAGGTCCGCTGTTGGTCAGGAGTGGTTTCCCGGGCAAGTTTCTCCACACTGGCGGGTTCAGAGGATGTTTCCGGATCCGGATCAGGCGGCTCCAGGGCGTCATTATCAAATTCCGGTTGAGTCTCGGGTTCCACCTGGCCGGGGGAGTGGCCTTCGTTCTGGCTCTGATCCTCCTCAATGGGCGCCAAAGGGGAAATAAGCGGATCAGCGGAAACTTCCGGATCAGACGCGTCATGGACGAGGTCTTTTCCCTCCTCCAGATTGAATTCAGTCGAGCACCGGTGACAGATGAGGATGGCGTCATCATCCAGATCCTTAACTTCATAGACAGCACGACAGCCGGGGCAGCGAACTCGCATTGCTTCATGCTGGCAAATGACTCCATCTTTGCAAGCATGGCTAGGCTGGCGCCAGGGCGAATTTATTCTGATGCTTAACTCATTGCTTTATCTACCAAATAATGATGTTCTCGTAAAAAATACGAAACAGCCATTTTTGTCATTGCGAGCGTAGCGCGGCAATCTCTAACCCATGGATATACAACAAGATTGCCGCGTCACTTCGTTCCTCGCAATGACGTTATTTTCTTACGATGAGATCATCATTACCGTTAGAATAAATTCGCCCTGAGGCTGGCACATTGAGCGTATTCAAAACAGTTTAGTAAGAGAGGGCTCCGTACCTTCCCCTCTTCGTCCTCAGTGATCTACGGCCTGGCCTTTATCCGGCGGCATGATGAGCATGAATTCATCCTTATGCACATAGCCGAGCTCGCGATGGGCGAGTTCCTCCAGGGCCGCGGGATCATTGCGCAGGCGCAGAACCTCTCTGGCCAGATGTTCACGCTTTTTTCGCAAGGCCTCCACTTCCTGCCTCAGTTTCCGGTTGGCCTGATGTTCCTGACGATAGACCAGATAGCCATGACCGGAAAGAAACAAATCATAGGCCATGTAGGCCATGAGCATGGTTCCCACCAGCCATGCCGTGATGACAAGGATTCGTTTCAGCCGATTAGCTCCCCGGCGCTCATGGCCGCTTCAGAAACGCATCGCGGCCGGCGTAGCGGGCTCTATCGCCCAGCTCTTCTTCAATGCGTAGCAGTTGATTGTACTTTGCCAGGCGATCCGAACGTGATGCCGAACCGGACTTGATCTGACCGCAACCTAACGCCACGACCAGATCGGCAATGGTGGTATCTTCGGTTTCGCCCGAACGATGCGATACCAGACAGCGGTAGCCGGCATCCAGCGCCATGGCGACGGCCTCGCGCGTTTCGGTCAAAGTGCCGATTTGATTGACCTTGACCAACAGCGCATTGGCCACGCCCTTGTCGATACCTTCCTTCAGAATAGCCGGGTTGGTCACGAAAATATCATCGCCCACGAGCTCTATTTTACCACCCAGACGATCCGTCAACTGCTTCCAGCCATCCCAGTCATCTTCGGCCAGGCCATCCTCAATAAAAATAATAGGATACTGCTCAACCCATCCGCTCAAAAAGTCAATCATGCCCGCAGAATCCAGCTTCCTGCCTTCCCCCTTCAGATGGTAGATGCCATCGGCATGGAATTCGGAAGCCGCCGGGTCAAGCCCGATGAATACATCGTGGCCAGGTTTTAACCCAGCCCCCTCAATACCTTCGAGAATCGCCTCCACGGCCGCCACATTGGATGGTAATGAAGGTGCAAATCCGCCTTCATCCCCAACCGCTGTGTTATATCCCTTACCCCTGAGCACGGACTTGAGCGCATGAAACACTTCCACGCCCATCTCCAGCGCCTGCGCAAAACTGTTCGCACCGGCCGGAGCAATCATATACTCCTGAAAATCCACATTGTTGTCGGCATGCATACCGCCATTGAGCACATTCATGCATGGTACCGGCAGCAGGGTTGCCTCCTCACCCCCAAGATAGCGAAACAGTGAATGGCCTTCTTCAACGGCCTGAGCCCTGGCCACGGCCATGGATACGCCCAGGATGGCATTGGCGCCGAGCCTTCCCTTGTTGGCCGTGCCGTCGAGGTCAATCATAGCCCGGTCAATTGCTTCCTGGCCTGCGGCTTCCATGCCGAGGACGGCATCGGCAATCTCGCCATTGACATGGGCAACGGCATTCCTCACTCCCTTGCCATTCAGACGACTGCCGCCATCGCGCAATTCCATCGCTTCCCGCGAACCGGTTGAGGCGCCGCTCGGAACCGCCGCTCGCCCGAAAGCGCCTGAATGCAGTCGCACATCCACCTCAACCGTTGGGTTGCCACGCGAATCGAAGATCTCACGGGCATGAATACTGGTAACTTTACTCACTTATTCTCTCCTAAATCACCGGTTTTTATTCCGGCAATGAATCAAATTTTACAAAATAGGTATAGGCCAGGATAGTTTTTCTTAAGGCCTCCGTGTTTTATAATCCCTTGGCGATCTCATCCAGGCGTTTGAGTTTCCGCAACAGAGGTTCGAGGTCCTTCATGGCAATCGAATTCGGCCCATCGGACAGGGCCTGAGCCGGATCGGGGTGAACTTCCATAAACACAGCCGCCACCCCAACCGCCACGGCGGCCCTGGCGAGCGCGGGAATATACTCACTTTGACCGCCGCTTGCATCCCCCAATCCGCCCGGTTGCTGCAGGGAATGAGTGGCATCGAACACAACGGGATGAGCCGTCTCCTGCATGACCATCAGCGAACGCATATCTGAAACAAGGTTGTTATATCCAAAACTGGCGCCGCGTTCACACAACATGATGTCTTCATTGCCCGTGGCCCTCGCCTTGTCGAGGACATGAATCATGTCCCAGGGGGCAAGAAACTGCCCCTTCTTGATATTCACCGGCTTGCCATGGGCGGCAACGGTCTGAATAAAATCCGTCTGCCGGCACAGGAATGCCGGGGTCTGCAACACATCCGCAACCTCGGCCACGGGCCCGGTCTGTTCCGACGTATGCACATCGGTGATAACCGGAATTCCAAGCTCATGCTTGACGCGGGCCAGGATGCGCAACCCCTCCTCCATGCCCGGTCCACGAAAACTCGCTCCGGATGTGCGATTGGCCTTGTCAAAACTCGATTTAAAAATCAGCGGCACATCCAGGCGACGGCAAATGCCGGCGATATCCGAGGCGGCTTTCAACGTGAACTCTTCACCCTCGATAACGCACGGACCGGCCATCAGCACCAGAGGCCGGTCATTGCCAATCTCGAAATCATTGATTCGAATCCGATGCTGTTCCATATTCATATCTTGTAACAGTGTGGATTCAACGGTTCACGGGTTCACAGTGATCGCAAAGGTTTGAAGCAGTGCAGACGAATAAATCTAAATATCTTTCCTCTGCGATCCTCTGCGCCCTCTGCGGTAAAGATTCTCTTCTAAACAATTTAATCACTCTGCTGCATGGCGGCCTTAATAAAGGCGGTAAACAGAGGATGCGGCTCATACGGTCGCGAGGTAAATTCAGGATGAAACTGACAACCGACAAACCATGGGTGATCCGGGACTTCGATGACCTCCACCAGGGAATTATCCGGCAGGGTACCGGAGACAATCAACCCGCTCTGCTCCAGATGCTCCCTGTATTCGTTGTTGAACTCATAACGGTGGCGGTGCCGTTCCCTGATCTCGGTCTTTCCATAGGCCCGGCCGGCATGTGATTCGGTTATTAACGTGCAGGGATAGCCGCCCAAACGCATGGTACCGCCCAGATCACCATCTTTCGTACGAACCTCCAGAATCCCGTCCCGTTTCCATTCAGTCATCAGGGCGATGACTGCCGCCTCTGTATCCGGATCAAATTCGCTACTATTGGCGTTGGGCAGACCGGCCACATGCCGTGCAAACTCGATCACGGCCAACTGCATGCCCAGACAGATACCGAGGAATGGGACCTTCTTCTCCCTGGCATACCGAATCGCGGCAATCTTCCCCTCGACGCCTCGCTCACCAAAACCGCCGGGGACAAGAATGGCATCGGCACTTTCCAGCCCGGTCAACTCACCCTGCTCGAGTTCTTCGGCCTCAATATAATCAAGCCGCACCCGGACGCCGTTTGCCATCCCCCCGTGCAACAGCGCCTCGTTCAGTGATTTGTAGGCATCCGCCAATTCAACGTACTTGCCTACAATGACAATCCTGACCAGCCCCGTCGAGGCATGGAACTTGTCACAGATATCCTTCCAGATCGTCAGTTCAGGCTCACTATCCTCAATCCCCAGCTGTTGATTGAGCACGCTTCCCAGCCTCCCCTCATTGAATCCCAGCGGGACCTCATAGATGTTTGGCACATCCAGGGCCTCGACCACGGCTTCGCTGGACACGTTGCAGAACAGGGCGATCTTGTCCCGTTGGGATTGCGGGATGGGACGGTCGCAGCGGCAAAGCAACGCATCCGGCTGAATGCCGATTTCACGCAATTTCTGCACGGAGTGCTGGGTGGGCTTGGATTTTAACTCCCCGGCCGAGGCAATAAACGGGACGAGCGTCAGATGGACGTAGGCCGTGCGTTGCCGGCCAAGGTCGAATCTGAGCTGGCGAATGGCCTCAAGAAAGGGCATGGCCTCGATATCGCCCACCGTACCGCCAATCTCGATAATGGCGATATCAGGATCGCCGGACTGTATGCTTAAGACGGCCTCCTTGATGGCATCGGTCACATGCGGAATCACCTGCACGGTCGCCCCCAGATAGCCTCCCCGGCGCTCCCTGCGGATGATGGATTCATAGATGCGGCCGGTGGTGTAGTTGGAGTTTTTGGACATGCGAACATGCGTAAACCGTTCATAATGGCCCAGATCCAGATCGGTCTCGGCGCCATCGTCGGTGACAAAGACCTCGCCATGCTGAAACGGGCTCATGGTGCCGGGATCAACATTGAGGTAGGGATCAAGCTTCTGCATGACCACGGTCATGCCTCGCGCCTCAAAAAGAGCGGCCATGGAGGCGGCGGCAATGCCCTTGCCGAGCGAGGAAACCACCCCGCCCGTCACAAATATAAACCGGGTCTTGCCCGCTAGCATATACGCGCTCATAACGGGCGGGAACGGTATCAGAAGCGGACAAGCTAAGAAACCTCTGAATCAATGCGTTCGCGCACTTATTTTTCAGATCATCCCTTACCTGCACATAGCGAAATTCAGGGGACGAATTCAGGGGACAGTATACCTATTTTCAAGCCTTCCGCTTCCTTCCCGGTCGGCCTGGTCTTAATTTTTTCCCCATCTTTCTCTCCAGCATATCCAGAAATAAGTCATCCTCCAGTGGCCGTCCGGTTCTGGAATGCTGTTGTAGTGCCTTCACTAGACCCTCATTCAATCCACTGTCCAGATACTCCAGCCAGTTGGATACTCGATCCAGCATCGGTTGCACCTTCACCAGCCCATCATCCCTGCCTGCCAAATGTGCCCTGGCACTGCTCCAAGGATACTCCTCCGCCTGCCGGGTCATGCCTGCATGCACCGGATTCATCTCCACATAGCGCACGGCAGATAGAAGATAATACTCATCCATTGCGAATGAATGAAAACGCTCCTGCCATAAATGACCCCGGCAGCCTTCATGGAAATTGACATATCTTGTGTACCGCCTGTGTGCCTCTCCAAGGGCGGCGCGCAAACCATCTTCGCTTTCAGGAACCATAATCAAGTGAACATGGTTCGTCATCAGACAGTAGGCCCAGACCTCTGTTCCAATCTTTCCGCAAAATTCGGACACAAGTTGCAGATAGAGATCATAATCCTCCGTTTTTTGAAAGACATCGATCCCACGAACGCCGCGCTGGGTCACATGATGGGGAATCCCCGGAAAAACTGCTCTTGCCATGCGAGTCATGCCAGCAAACTAGCGCCGCTCCGGTCTGTATACAATAAATAGGTATACTGTCCCCGGAATACCGGCTTTACCATCAAATGTGTAAAAATGTGACAATTAGAT
>CAZQZF010000092.1:0-8046 GCA_964597745.1 uncultured Zetaproteobacteria bacterium | reverse complement strand
AAATTCCTGGCCTGTAATGCCTGTAAAAAGCGATTTATTCAGGGCCGACTAATTATTTCCTTGTTTCGGTATAGCATAGCATCATGGATAAAACAGAACAGGAAAGAGCAGCTTGTTTTCAACCTGGAAAGGCGTGGATTCCCAAGCGGGCAATGGCGCATACATTCAGTCACAGCTTTGCATCCCGCTTCTTTCAGCCTGGGAAGGCCAACCCATATTGACTTTCAGTCGGTTCCAATCCACGATCCGCCGAACGAAATTATGACCTCATTTACACTTAATCCCCTGAAGATTTCCGGCAGAGAAGTTCTTCCTCTCGTGGAAGGCGGAAAAGGCGTTGCCGTTACAAATGGTATCTGCTCAGGTTCATGGGCTCGATCGGGTGGCGTCGGGACATTTTCGGCAGTCAATGCCGACAAGTGTGACGATAATGGCGAGATTGTTCCCCTGGTTTATGAAGGCAAGAGCCGCCGCGCCCGGCATGAGGAACTGATTGCCTACTCCATTGAGGGAGGTATCAGCCAAGCCCGGATTGCCCATGATGTAGCAGGCGGCCATGGCCGGATTCACATGAACGTCCTCTGGGAAATGGCCTCATCCGAACGTGTGCTGCATGGAGTCCTTGAGGGCGCGAAAGGCCTGATTCATGGCGTTACCTGCGGCGCCGGCATGCCCTTCCGTCTGGCCCCCATCGCCGCCCAATATCAGGTTTATTATTATCCGATTGTCTCATCAGCACGCGCCTTCCGCGCCCTGTGGCTGCGCTCTTATCGCAAATACTCTGAATGGCTGGGAGGCGTCGTCTATGAAGATCCATGGCTCGCTGGCGGACACAACGGTCTCTCCAATGTTGAAGACCCGAAGGTCCCGGAACCGCCCTATCCGCGGGTTGCGGCGCTACGAACCATCATGAACCAGATGGGCCTGCGGGATACGCCGATCTTCATGGCCGGCGGGGTCTGGTTTCTTCGTGAATGGAGCGATTGGCTGGATAATCCGGAGATCGGTCCCATTGCCTTCCAGTTTGGCACCCGAGCATTGCTGACTCGGGAAAGTCCCATTTCAGACGCCTGGAAGCAACGCCTGCTAAGGCTCAGGGAGGGAGATGTGGTGCTGAACCGGTTCTCTCCAACCGGCTTCTATTCTTCCGCCGTATACAACAGCTTCATGCACGAGCTGTACGAGAGATCCGACCGTGAGATCGCCTTTGTGGATCATCCAGCCGGGGATCTCACCAGTGAATTCAGCTACGGCGTCCGCAATCGAACCGTTTATGTAACCCGCCATGATCTGAAACGCTGCCGCGACTGGATCAGGAACGGATATGCCAAGGCCCTGCCGACACCGGATTCCACATTGATCTTCGTCACCCCGGACAAGGCTCAGGAGATCCGCCAGGATCAGCTCGATTGCATGGGCTGCCTCTCCCAGTGCCTGTTCAGTAACTGGGCCGCCAATGATTTGGGTACGACCGGGAAAAAGGCGGATCCGAGAAGCTTCTGTATTCAGAAGACCCTGCAGGAGATTGCCCATGGCGCTGAACCGGACCAACACCTGATGTTCGCCGGCCATTCGGCCTATCGTTTTTCCGAAGATCCATTTTACGCCAATGGCTTTATTCCGAGCGTACGGGAACTTGTTGAACGCATCCGGACCGGTGATTAGCCCGCTTATATAATGGACTCGCAATCTTCGCCGCCGAATCGTTTGAACAGGAATTCTTCCATGCATTTTGAACTGGAAACTCATGTAAATCCCGGAACCGCTTACCCGGATCTCGGTCGTGCCAGCCTGCTCTCCGATGCGATTAAGCGCCCCTTTACGGATATTGACAATCGCCTGTCCCGGCACTGGGGAGCCAGGTCTGAACATGAAGCGGAACAGCTGCGGTTTGACATGAAGGCCTATCTTTCACTGCTCAATACAAGCCCGATGATCCCGCTTAAATTCCGCCTCAAGGTCCTGAAACGTTTTGAAAACGAACTGGATCTGTTTGATGATAACTTGGCTGCCGCATTACTCAATGCCTACCAGATTGCCGCTGAAATGCTCCAGCAAACCGCGACCAGAAACCCGGCATATTACCCCGCCCTTATTGATGTAGCGGCAAATGCAATGCAGATGGCAATTCAATTCTTTCGACTGACCCTGGAGACCTATCAATCTCCCGGCATCATCACCATCCGAAGGATATTTAACCTGGAGCGTCTGGGGCTTGGCGCATTGCAGGCAATGCCGGAAGGTTTAGAAGAGGCGCGCGCGCATCTTCAACATCTTGTTGCCCGGTACGAGTTACTGAGAGCGCTGGATTTTTTCGGGAAGCCCCCTTCAGAGCAGAAGATTATCTGGCAGTTGCTGCAAAAGGATGGCGGTGAACTTCAACCACGGTTTTATCGCCATCAGGATGCGCCACCTTCCCGATTGCCAGGCAAGCTGTTCCTGTTAACCATCCTGTCACGCCCCGATCAGGCGCCATACGTCACACATCGACCTGAAAAATTCCCCGGTGATACCATCTTGATTCCCTTGAGCCGTTTTCTCAGTCACTTGGCTGAAGAATATAAAAAATCAAAGATCCTGTTGCGCGACGAAGACCTTCAAAAGAAGGTCATGCGTACCGAAGACGAACTACAACTCACCATGATCGGCAGTGGTCTGATACTGAATGACCTCAGGATGAAGGAACGTGCCAAACGCTATCAATATCGTGAAACGCGCGTGTATATTAATGGGGATCTACGCAGGGCGTTCGCCGGGGTAGAAGATACCGGAAAGATAAGCAGGTATACTTTGGCCCCGTTTGAATTGAACGCCGATAATACATGGTTGATTGCCGATATCAGCAAAACAGGCCTCGGTTTGATGAGGCATTCCTCCAGTCATGCGGATATTGAGGTTGGCGCCATGGCAGGACTCAAGTGGCCGCATCATAAGGGCGAACCGGAACTGGGATTTATTCGCTGGTTTAAGGAACCCAAGCCGGATGAACAGCACCTGGGCATTGAGTTTCTCCAGGGTAATTTCCGCTTAATCAGTGCGTCGCTGACCGGCGCCGGGGCGATCGTATCGCTGAAGATGATCCCTCCCTGGCCTGTCATTGCCGAACGGCGTCTGGACTCCCTGCGTATCTTTTCCCCGGAAAAGAATATTTTCGCGGGAAATATATTGAACCTCTCTAATACAGAGCATCCTGGTCCGTACAAGGTTCACCATATTATTCGCACGGGCCCGAATTACATTCTTTTTATTGCCACTCCCGCGGAAAAGGAAATTTAATGCCTGAATTTCCTGACCACATTTTTAGGGAATACGATATCCGGGGAATTGCCGGACAGGAATTGAGCGTTGACCTGGCCCGGAGGCTGGGGTTGGCTTATGGCGCAAGTTTGCCCGCAAATGGACAAAAGAGTGTCATTGTCGGCAGAGATGCCAGGGTTTCCGGTCCCGGTCTGCAGACCGCACTGACCGAAGGCCTGATTTCCGCGGGCTGTAACGTGCTCGATATCGGCATGGTGCCAACGCCGCTTGCCTATTTTGGGGTTTATCATTGCAAGGCTGCCGGTTGCATCATGATAACGGGAAGCCATAACCCGCCTGAATACAATGGTTTCAAGATGATGCGAGGCCTTGATTCACTGCACGGTGAAGACATCCGGGAATTGCGACATCTGATGCGGCAACCCGTTGGGAAATTACCAGAGGCCGGACGAGTACAACAGCTTGACGTGGTCACCCCCTATGCACAATTTGTTCAGCAGGATATTTCCCTGGCCAGACCCCTGAAGGTGGTCGTTGACGCCGGAAATGGCGTCGGCGGTTTTGTCGCCACGCCCATCTACCGGCAGCTCGGTTGCGAGGTCATCGAACTGTTCTGCGAACCCGACGGCCGCTTCCCCAACCACCACCCTGATCCAACCGTTATCGAAAACCTGAAAGACATCCGCCAGGCGGTACGGAAACATGGGGCCGATTTCGGCATCGCCTTTGATGGGGATGGCGACCGCATTGGTATTGTAGATGGAGACGGGGCGATCATTTGGGGAGATATGCTTCTGCTTCTGTTGTCGCGGCATCTCCTGAAAGTCCATCCCGGCGCCACCATTATTTCAGAGGTCAAATGTTCCCAGCATATGTACGACGATATTGCCGCCCACGGCGGCAGGGCGATCATGTGGCGCACCGGCCATTCGCCGATCAAGGCCAAGATGAAGGAGACGGGCGCGCTGCTGGCCGGAGAAATGAGTGGACACGTCTTTTTCGCGGACCGGTATTTTGGTTACGATGACGCCATCTATACAGGCGCCCGCCTGATGGAAGTCGTAGCTGCTCGGGATCAGACCCTGTCGTCCATGTTTGCCGATCTTCCCCATTCCGTCACTACGCCTGAAATTCGTCAGAATTGTCCGGATGATCGCAAATTCGCTCTGATTGATGCGGCCAAAGAACATTTCGGCGCGCTTGGGTACGCCATCATCGATGTGGATGGCATGAGACTGAAATTTGACGATGGATGGGCCCTGCTTCGCGCCTCCAATACCCAGCCCTCGCTTGTCATGCGCTTTGAGGCCCCCAGTGAGTCCCGGCTGAATGAAATGAGGACCATGCTGGAAGAGTGGCTACAGGCGCATCTCTGAACAGATGTCCAACAGATTCGAGCTTATCCCGGCCATTGACCTGAAGGAAGGACATTGCGTACGCCTGAAGCAGGGGCGCATGAATGACGCTACCGACTATGGCGATAATCCGGCCGCAATGGCGTTGCACTGGCAATCCCTTGGGGCCACGCGGCTGCATGTTGTGGATCTGGACGGCGCCTTCGCCGGGAATCCGGAAAATCGGACAGCCATCTCGGCAATCTGCCGGGCCCTGGCTATTCCCGTTCAACTCGGCGGCGGCCTGCGCGATATGACCACCATAGAATCTACACTGTCGCTTGGCGTGGATCGCGTCATTCTTGGATCCATTGCCATTTCCAATCCCGCAATAGTCATGGAAGCTTGCAGACAATTCCCCGGCCGGATTTGTGTCGGTATTGACGCCAAAGGCGGCATGGCCGCCGTTCATGGTTGGGATGATGTAACCAACGTCTCCGCCATTGATCTGGCAAAGGGATTTGAGGATGCCGGGGTTGCCGCTATTATTTATACGGATATCGCCCGCGACGGTATGCTGACGGGTCCCAATATCGAGGAGACCGCGAAGCTGGCCCGCTCCGTTTCCATTCCCGTTATTGCCTCCGGCGGCGTATCAATGCTTAAAGAGGTATTAAACCTCGCCAGATATACCGGGGACGGAATCATTGGCGCCATCACCGGCCGTGCTATCTATGAAGGCGCTCTGGACTTCGCCGCCGCCATAGAGGTTTTGTGAGGATACGGCCTTCGTCATCCATGGCTTCGGCCTTTCATCGCTTCGCAAGAGCGCAGTCTTGCTGCGCTTACGGGCTCATAGGTTCGCCCGCCCCACATCCTGTGGGGAAGGATGTAATAGCCCATGTTAAGTAAACGCATTATTCCCTGTCTGGATGTGGCGCATGGGCGCGTGGTCAAGGGTGTCAAGTTTGTTGATATCGTTGATGCCGGCGATCCCGTTGAGGCTGCCATCCGCTACAATGATGAAGGAGCGGATGAGCTCTGCTTCCTGGATATACGCGCTTCCCATGAAAATCGCCATACATTGTACGATATGGTCACCCGTGTCGCCGAGAATGTGTTTATGCCGTTGACGGTCGGCGGCGGCGTCAAAAGCTTACAGGATATCGAAAATCTTCTTCGTTCCGGCGCCGACAAGGTCTCCATCAACACGGCGGCTCTGCACAGTCCGGGACTGGTGCGCGGGGCGGCTGAGCGCTTCGGGACTTCGACCATTGTCGTGGCGATTGATGCCAAAAGGGTGGATAACCACTGGCAATGCTTTACGCATGGCGGCCGCAAGGCCACTGGCATTGATGTCTTGGAATGGGCGCAAAAAATGAGCGCTTATGGCGCCGGTGAAATTCTTCTAACCAGCATGGATCGGGACGGCACAAAAAATGGTTATGACATCCCGCTGACCCGGGCCGTGGCCGATGCCGTTTCAACCAATGTAGTGGCATCCGGAGGCGTGGGAACACTCAACCATCTGGCCCAGGGTTTGCGTGACGGCAGGGCCGACGCCGTGCTCGCCGCATCCATCTTTCATTTCGGCGAATACACAATCCGGAAGGCCAAACAATTCCTTGCCGAACAGGGAATCCCGGTTCGCCTTTGATTCCTGCGCCTCACACCTCACGCTCCATGCATTCCATCTGAGATGGAGTGGGCGCAGCCATTTCTGGAACAATACGGCTACTGGGCCGTGTTCATCTGGACATTTATTGAGGGAGAATCCGTATTTATTGCCGCCGCTGCATTAAGCGCCGCAGATCTCATGGTTCCATGGAAGGTTATTATGGTGGCGGCATCCGGAGCATTCGCCGGCCATCTGGTCTTTTTTGCGCTGGGCCGTTGGAAAGGCTTTAAGGTTATTCAGTCCATACCCTTTCTGGCACGGCATTATCCGAAGGCCAATGTGATCCTGGATAGATATGCACAGTGGTCTATCTTTGTTTTCCAGTATCTGTATGGCACGCGTATCGTGGCCGCCATCCTCTTCGGATGTTCCAGCATCAAATTCTGGCGTTTTTTTCTGTTGCAGATCATCAACTGTATTATCTGGGCCCTGGTTATTTATATAGCCGGTCATATTCTCGGCCTTGCCGCCATGGTTATACTGAGACAATTCGGCATCATAGGTCTGCTTTGTATGCTGGTAATCATTATCGCCACTGCAATAATTCTCTACTTCCGATTCGGTCATCATCATATCAAACAGCGAATAAACAACACGGAAGATAAGCAAAACACAGAATAAATCTGCTATAATAAATGGTAATGGAACACGTCCGAAAACCGGCAGTTGCCGGCATGTTTTATCCGGCCAATCCCACTGAGTTGGCCGCAACGGTCAATTCAATGCTGGCCGCGGCTCGGCCACGGGCGGCCGTTTTACCGAAGGCTTTGATCGCGCCGCATGCCGGCTACATCTACTCCGGGCCTGTTGCAGCCAATGCCTATATTCTTTTATCCAAGGAACGGAAAACCATTCGGCGTATCATCCTTTTAGGACCAGTGCATCGCGTCCCCATCCGCGGACTGGCCCTGCCCGAAGCCGAGGCGTTCGCCACTCCTTTAGGAATCATCCCCCTTGACGTCGAGGGCATGAACTCCATTCTTGACCTGCCCCAAGTTCATCAAAGCGCTGAGGCTCATGCCATGGAACACTCTCTGGAGGTGCATTTGCCCTTCCTGCAGACCGTCCTGGATGATTTTCGCCTGATTCCCCTGGCCGTAGGAGATGCCACTGCCGAAGAGGTGGCCGAGGTCCTGGATCGGTTGTGGGGCGGAAATGAAACCCGCATCGTCATCAGCTCGGATCTGTCGCATTATCTACCCTATGAGATGGCAAAAAGCGTTGACAACCAGACCGCCAGAGCCATCGTTAACCGGCATCGTCCCATCCGGCATGAACAGGCCTGTGGAGCCACTCCAATCAATGGCCTGCTGGCGGCCCTGGACAAACATGAACTGCATACGTACCTGCTTGATCGGCGCAATTCCGGCGATACCGCGGGCGACAAATCACAAGTGGTCGGCTACGGAGCTTTCGCCTTCACCCGTAAGCCTTCAGGCTAGAAACCTCAGTTGGGAGTGCGTGCAGGGTGTAAGATATCTTTATTCCTTCAGATAATTTTTCATCTTTTGCACCATTTCGTGATCAAGCAGCCCAACGCCGCCCTCTTTGTCTTCCACATTCTGGCGGATCTCGGCAAACCGTTTGGCCGCCTGGGGATTGTTCTTAAGTCGTTTGATTCTGCTCGATGCTGTTTCAAACACACCATCAAACGTCAATTCCTTGAAGCCAAAGACCCGCATCCGCTTAACGGCCTCCATAATGGACTTGTTTGCACACCGGCTCAGATCCTCACCGGTCATCCGCGCCAGCTCCTTGCCTCGCTCCTTGCGTTCG
>CAZQZF010000091.1:0-8142 GCA_964597745.1 uncultured Zetaproteobacteria bacterium | reverse complement strand
GCGATCCACGATATTCAGCGTAATTTCACCCTGTTGCAGCAAGCGAGACGCACCGAATGATTTCACACCCGGCTCCGCTCCGACCACGCTGGACATGGAAATCAGCCAACCGGGAGCGAGCTCCTTTTTGATAGCGTTTTCCACCTGCGTCAATAGCTGATCCATGGCCTTATCATCGGTATCCGGCACTGCTTCGAATCTGATGTCTGAAATCCCGGTATCCATCAACCGCATCAACTCCTTGCCCTGAATACGCAATTGCGATACCGACGCCACAAACAGCGCCACAAACAGAATCAGCACCAGCGCGCGATGATCCAGACCCCAGCCGACCAGGCGCACGTAGCCGCGTTTTACCGGTTCCATCACATAATGGGTGAATGGACCCAGCAGCCATGCCAGCGGATCACTGGCGCCCGGCTTGAGTATCATCGGCGCAAACAGCGGAATCATGGTGACCGACACCACCAGAGAGGCAAACAACGCGACCGAGAGAGTCACCGTCAGTGGGCGCAATACCGTCTGCACATAGCCGCCGATAAACATGATCGGCAACAGCACCAGAATTGTACTGACGGTACCCGAGGTGTCCGCCAACAGAATCTCATCCAGCCCGCGCACGGCAGCCATCTTGCCCGCCTCGCCCATCTCACGCATGCGCCGTTCGATATTCTCCATCACCACCACGACATCATCGGCCAGCAGACCGACGGCAATGATAATGGCAGACAGCGTCACCATATCGAACTCGAAACCGATCCACCACAGAATGGCAAAGGTGAGCAGATAGGATAGCGGCAATGATATTGCCACCACCAGCGCCGCCCGCGAATTACCCAGAAACAATAGAATCACGATCAGCGTCATGATTACCGCATCGCGCAATGAATCGAGCATATTGCTGACCGTCAGTCCGATAATCCGCCCCTGCGTATCAGCGATACGAATATTCAGATTGGGAAACTGCGCCCGCACCTCTTTTAGGTGCGCATCCACCGCGTCAATCACCGGCTTGGTAAAACCCTTTTCCGAGCGCAGCAATGACACGGCCACTGCCGGGCTGCCATTGCCATGATAGAGCGATGACGGATCAGCCGCCCCCCAGTCCACGTTGCCCAGATCGCCGACACGCACATAAGCGCCATTCTTCAACGGCGCCAGAATTGCAGCGATATCATCAGGCGTCTTCGCCAGCGCCTGAACCGTCAACAGAAAACGATTGCCGCGCTGATACACCATGCCCGCCGGTTGCGATACATTGGAGCCTGCCAAGGCTGCTATCACCTGCGCGATAGAGAGTTGATGCGCCTGCAAACGGTTGCGATCCAGATCCACCGCCACCTGCCTGACCGGTCCGCCGAACACTTCGGCATCAGCCACGCCCGGCAGATTCAGTAGTACATCGCGTAGCTGATTTTCTGCAATGCGGCGGACCTGCCCCATATCCAGACCCGAGCCTTTCGCCGGCCTGACTGCCAATACCATGGCCGGTTTCGCCGCATCGGTAATTTTGAATACCAGCGGTTCATGGATGCCTTCGGGCAACTGACCGCGCACCCGCGACAACTCGGTCGTCACCTCATTGGCGGCGGTATTGATATCATTACCATACTCAAATTCCACTTGCACAGCCGACACTTCATCACGCGAAGTAGAGGTCACCCGTCGCACGCCGTCGATCGAGGAGAGACGCACTTCCAGCGGATGCGTTACGTCGGTGGCCACATCAGTGGTCATCGCGCCGGGCCATTGCACCACCACTGAAATCGTTGGCCGGTTGGTATCGGGAAACAGATTGGTGGGAATGGAATAAAATCCAATCACCCCCAGAATCATAAAGGCAATCGTGGCCGCCAGTATCGCATGCGGTCTGGATAATAACCCTTCGGCGAAGCTCATGGTTGCACCGCCACCTTCTGATTCACGCTGACCGGATCGCCGTCATGCAATTGTAGCAATACGCTGCCATGCGCTGTTACAACATGATCGCCCGCATGTAAATCGCCTGTAATCACACAGCGCATCTTGCCGCATAATTGTATGTTGACGGAAACCTGTTGGAGATGGTGTTTGGGTTGATCAATGATTTTGAACAGCGTCTGCTTTGCCGCCTTTGCCGCCGGACGCAAACTGTCGACAGGCACGGTTAAACCTGTCGCTGCGCTTGTCAAAACATGAACCGAAATCGGCGCGCTATCAGGCAGATGAAACGGACGCTGCGGTAAATCAATTTCAAGGCTGCCCATCGCCAACGCATCCAGCGATGGATTCACGCGCGTAATCCGCGCCATCATGGATTGTCCGCCAAGCGATAGTTCCACCTTGCCGCCCGGTTTAATGCGCGTCAGCGTATCCAGTGGCACGGGTACAACCACCCGCCCACCCTTATCCGCCGTCAGGGTGTAGATCGTCTTACCGGGAAATACGGCGTCCCCCGGTTCCGCCAGCCGTTTGGCAATACGCCCGTTGATCGGCGAAAGAATATGGCCGTAGGATATCTTCACCCGAAGTGATTCAAGCTGTTTTTTCAGCGCATGCACATTGGCCTGATCCGAACGCACGCGCGTCTGGTATTGCTCAACAGACGATGCGGATGAGCCACCCTCTTGCATCAGGCGCTGTTCTCGTTGCATCTCCTTGCGATCATTGTTTTCTACGGCCACCGCACTGGCCAGTTTGGCTTTCAGCGCGCCGGCATCAGCCTCCAGCGTCCGGGTGTCCAGGCGCACAATCAGTTCCCCTTTGTGAACCATACCGCCCGCTCGCGGCCCCATGGTCAGGATGGTTCCGCTGATTTGCGGCACAATTCTCACCTCGGTGGAACTGACGACCTTGCCAAGGGCGGGGAAACCTTGACTGACGCTACCCTCATCCACGACAGCGGTTTTCAATGCCCATGGCGCTATGTCCATGACCGGGCTACGCTCGATATGCTTCACATGCGAGTGTAGCAAAACCGCTGCTCCACCGATCATCAGGAAAACAATCAAAAAGAGTAGTTTTCTTTTATTGATGGACATGTTTTTTCTCCTGTCGGTAAGCCGACGGCGCTTCGCCCCGGGCCAGATATAATTGATCATCAGCCAGCCACCAATCGGCCAGCGCGCTGGCATGGTCGGCGCGGGCGCGGGCCAGCGCCGCCTCCGCATCCACCAGATCGGCAGCGGAAATGCGCCCATTATCGAAACGGTCAGACTGAATGCGTTCGGTTGCACGAGCTGACTTCAAACCGGCAGTCGCCGCCTGATATTGCAATGAGGCCGCCTGCCATGCGGCCTGCGCCGATAGCAATTCGGCTCTGGCCTGATTCAGCGTATTCTGATACTGCTCTCTGGCCGCTTCCCTGTTGGCCTGCGCCCGATCTGTATTGGCAAAACGCCTGCCGCCATCCCAGAATTGCCAGGCTAGTTGTCCTGTGACACTCCATGTATTGTCACCGCTGGCCGTATACCCCTGATTACGCATCGCCTCGGCCTGCACGGACAAACTGGGCAACCATTCGCGTTTTGCGCCTTTGAGGTTTTCATTTTCCGCACGGGTAATGCTCTTCGCCGCCATTAGATCCGGCCGACTATGCAGCGCATCAGCCGCTCTGTTTGTCAAGCTCGCAGCAAATGGGGGCGCCTTGGGCATAGCTACCGGATCACTGTAACGCTGTTGATTCAACAGCGCCCCCAGAGCGGCGCGCAGACGCGCCTCATCTCCGGCCAATCCGGCCAATAGCCCTTCCACCGATTTGATTTCCGCTTCGATACGCAACAACTCCACTGCCGCGACACGGCCTACCCGTACTGATGTCGCGGTCACTTTCCGGTGACCCTGTAGCGCCTTCAGATGTGCAAGGTGCGCCTGCTTCACCCCTTCCAAACGCTGCAAGCCACGATATAAACTCACGGTTTGTGCAAACAGCGACAATCGGATCTGCGCGGCGTTCTGATGGGCAGCCTGACTCAGATGCTCCTGTGCATGGACTCTGGCGGCAATGCGCCCGTCAATATCCACCGGCAATGTAAAGGCTGCGCCGTATCCGTAGGTGTTTTTGTCAAACAGGGAGCGGGAGAATGATTGTGGAGAGGCAATCGGATTGACCAGCCGATCACTATTGAAATGCGTGCTCTGCCCGAACACTTCGCCATGCCCCCAATACTGGCTTTTGGCCACGCCGATAGCCGCTTTTGACGCATTCGCCTGCGCTGATGCCGCACCCAACTGCGGCGCACGCTGTTCCACCTGATGCAACAGCGCCCCCAAATCACCGGCATGGACCATGTCTGGCAAACATATCATAGCTATAGCTGCGCCAATCACGGCGCAGCATCTATAATGGCTAAATTCTGTTGAATGCATGCTTTCTCCTTACGTTTGATCGTGTCTGTCATGCCGTACCCGGCCCTACGGAGTTATAGACCGTGCCGTATTTGTGAATATTTTCATGCAAGAGTTCCAGCCGATAATTCGCCTTATTGCTATCCGTAATCATCTCATATTCAATCGAAGCTATCCTCGAGGGTGCATCCTGAGAGACCGTACACACACCCATGCCATTCAGTGAGAAATCAAGCATCGCTACAACGCATTCAATCCCCTTGACGATGCATGCGGAGAAAGCCGCCAGCAGCATCCGCCAGATTCAATGTATTGGCGCAGGCCTACATACCGGTATCCAGGGTGATATGTGCGGATTTACACAAGACTTCACTGCCGTGCGCATCCAGCCGTTTCGTTTTGTCGTCAAATTCCATCATGTTGTTAACCTCTTGTCGGCAATCACGATGTCATCCATCTTCCAGCCCTTCTTGTCCACCAGCGGTTTGAAGGCCCGACGGTAGATAAGCCGTACGCGCACCCTTGCATGACCGGAGGCTGGCCGCTTCAAGTGGAAGGCGCGCTTGGCTGTCTGTCCGGGATAGATGCGCGTGTCAAACAGCGCGTGATCATCGTTGAAGCCACCCGCTGGCGCCTTGCCGGACTTGGTGACAAACGGGCGGGCGAGCATCGCTCCCGCATGACCGCTGAAATAGCGTGGCGATTGGCCCATGCCGACCAGCGGCCGCAGCAATTCCTTCTTGCCGCCGATATGGGCCAGGGGCTTGCCGGTATCATCCACGGCATTCACGACCACCTGTTTTTCTGAACTCAGGCGCGCCTCTTTATTTTGATCGGAATAACAACGCCCGGCGGCAGAACCAGCGGTGTCGATTTGGGCTGCATATAGGACTTGTTGTCCGGCCACTCCATGACCCTGAATGTCGCGTGACAGCCAACACACGATGAAACCATCCTGGACATGGCGCGCAGCGTTCCTTTCCGGTCTCTGGCCTCGGCCGCTTTTTTCACGGCAAGCGTATCTAAACCGTGGAATCGAACCCCCATGGCGGCAAACGCCGGATTGCCGCGTCTGGACAAGCCCTTGGCTTTTTTCTTGTTCAAGGACATTTCGTCGGCAATTTTCTCAACAGTCTTAAAATCATCCTGCGACATGGCATAGATTAATCTTCCCATATTGGCGAGATTATTACGCATCACATGCAGTAGATGTTCACGATCCTGATAAGGGATAGTGAGCAGCGTCCGCTTATCCGGTTTTAGGGCTTTCTTGCCGGACTCAGCCAACATCGGTTGCGATAAGATACTTACTACACCAAGTATGCTGGCGATCAGCAGTGAAAGCCGCCGATTCTTATTGTTTATCCATCCTCTCCTTCTCATGTTATTGGCATCTGTCAAATTAGAATGATCGAATGAAGCTATTGACGAAAGGTTGCATGGCACTGAATGCAGTAATTCATCGTTGTATGCAGGGCATGCAAGGACTGGTTCAGGTCGCCTTTTTTCAGGATGTCGCCCAATTCATCAGCGCTTTTGTGGAAAGCCAAGCCTGTTTTCCGGAAATCGCTGTTTCGCTTGCCGAGCATAGTGCACATCTTCTTCATTTCCGGGGTGAGTCCAAGCTTGCTATGCGCGGTTTTGGATGCAGCATCGAATTTGCCTTGCGCGATATAGGCAACGATATCATCTACGGCCTTAAGATGTTCGCGCATCATGGCCAGTTGATGGCGCCTCATCGGTGCGGACAGATTCAGCGAGGTACGCGGATCATCGGACTGAGGCATCTTTGATTGATGCATACTTTGATGCATACTCGTGCCCTGCATCATATCATGCCCCATCATTTGATTGTTCATTTTCATCTCTTCAGCTAATGCAGGTGAAATGATCATCAGCGTGACCGTAAGCGCCATCATTGTTTTTTTCATCTATTAATACTCCCTTGTCTATCAGTATGAATTTCATCCGTTATGACGCGATGTGCGTGGCAGGACAATGAAATGCTATCGCCACAACAGATAAACGCGTATGATTTGAATCATATATCTGTCAGAAAATCAGAATGGAATGCCTTTTTTTTATGAGCTTCTTCTCATCTTCTAGCTGTTTCATTGCCCGATAAAAAGTTTCATGCGCCAACCCGAGCTGGTAAGCCACATCATTATAATACATTTGCAGCACAACCTCCTGAGTACCATTCGATTCAAGTTGGAACCAGGCGTATATCCGCTCTTTGGCAGAACGAATATTCCTGATTTCAAGGATAGCTCGAAGCTTGCGGATGCGATTGGCAAATAATTCCATGATATCCACGGCCGCGGCGGGGGATTCTTTGAATGCGGTCAGCAGTCCATGCCTGTCAAAGCAGGATAATTCCGCGTATTGGCTCTCCACGACTGCCGAACAATGGTATTCATCTGAAAACAGGGATGCTTCGGCAATGATATCGCCCGCCATGGCCAGTTGCAGGACAACCGGGTTTCCATCCACCGTGTTGCGAATCAGCTTGATTCTTCCCCGCCGCACCACGTAAATATTTTCAACGGCGTTACCCTGATGAAACAGCGTTTCTCCCTTGTGAAGGGTCTGATTTTTTCCTGGAGAAAGGCGGGCAAAGATGCTCTCAGATGTATTCATTGTCCTTTCTGAAACTCGTCAAAAGCTTGCATGGCTTCGGCGGCATACATCAGCGATGGGCCACCGCCCATGTAGATAGCCACGCCAAGCGCATCTTCGATCTCCGCTTGTGTCGCGCCAAGCTTGACCAGTGATTGCATGTGGAACCCAATGCAACCCTTGCAATGCCCGGCAACGCCGATAGCCAGCGCCATCAGCTCCTTTGTTTTTCTGTCCAGCGCACCATCTCTCATGGCTGCACTGGCCACGGAAGAGAATCCCCGCATTACATCGGGCTTGTCTTTATGAAGCGCGCCAATCGTGGCGGATAAGTGGCGTGTTAATTGCTCGTATTCACCCATTAGAACACCTCCAGGTCGGTACAAAAACCCCGCCGCATACTGTGGGTAATTTACAAGCTCAGTGGTTCTTTCACATCGCAGCACCCATAGCGATTAAAACCAGACGGGCGCCTGGCTGAGGCGAGGCGCCCGTTTTATGTTTCTATGCCTTACGCAAAGAGCAGGTGTTGACTCCCAGAATGGCATAGAGTGGACACATACCCACCAGTCCCGTGACCAGCGGCACGATGCCTATCCAGCCCCATGGGGTCTGTGGACCGACAAATACGATGCTAATCAGGGCGATGCCCAGGATGACGCGCAGTACGCGGTCAATGGTACCTTCATTTGCTTTCATGATGGTGCCTCCTTTTATTAATCTGCACTATTGAAAAATGATACCAGCCGCCCTGGAAAGTTCCGTGACAAAGTCACACTTCCCGTTGCGCCGCCGCCTTGACGGCGCCGATATCCAGAATCGAAATCTTCATCCGTTCCAACTTTAGCCAGCCGCGCCGTTCGAAATCCTTCAGTACGCGGCTGACGACTTCGCGCGCCGTGCCCAGTTCCGTTGCAATCTCTTGATGCGTAGCGCGAATCACTTCCGATGACTGCCCGCGAGAAGCGAGCATGCGAGCGATACGGACATCCATACGTCCAAAGGCCACATCCTCAATCAGGGTCATCAGATCGGCGATACGATGTCCGATTGAGCGCATAACGAAAGCGCGGAAGGCAGCTGAATCGGCCAGTGCGGACCGGAACGTATCCGAGGGTAACATCACCAGTTCGACATCACTTTCAGCCACCCCCTCAGCGGGATAATCCTGATCTCCGATCAGGCAAATCGTAGTCA
>CAZQZF010000090.1:0-8167 GCA_964597745.1 uncultured Zetaproteobacteria bacterium | reverse complement strand
GAGAAAATCCAGCGCCAATAGAAAACGAACCAGTTTTTTTCTCTTCCAGTTCCACCTTCATCTTCACCTTGTCCGGCTTGCTTCCCTTGGGCATGGACACCTTGACGTCCTCGAAGAAGTCGAGTTTTTTAAGCCGTTTTTTACTTAAATTCAGCTTACTGGCCGAAAAACGCTCACCCTCGTTAAGGCGAATCTCCCGCCGCACGACCCGATCTTCCGATTTGTTATTGCCACTGATTTCAATCCGTTCAATATAAACCTTGCGCCCCTTCTCTATATCGAATGTCAAGTCCACGGTTCTTTCATCAATATGACGGTGAAACAACGGGGTGACTGTGGCAAAGGCGTAACCCTCATCACCAACTTTTTGACTCATCAGACCTATGCTATTCCGAAGTTTCGCTTCGGAATAAGTCTCGCCAGATTTCAGTTGAATGCTCTCCAGCAAAGCTTCCTTGCTCGGAACCAGGTCCCCCTTAAGATCGATTTGGCCCACCGTATACTGAGGGCCTTCATGTAGATTGAATGTCATATAAAACCAACGCTTATCCTGTGAAAGCGTAAAAATCGCGGATTCGGTTTTTACATCAAGGAACCCATGGTTCCGGTAAAATTGTTCGAGCAATTGGGTGTCCGCGTTCAATCGGTCCTTTTTAACAACATCACGATCGGTCACCCATGACGCCAGAGAAATTGCCTCCCGAGAGGCAAGGACTCTGCGCAGCCTGTTATCGCTGAATGAATGATTCCCCACAAAGCGGATGCGTTTAATGCGCGTGATTTCTCCTTCATGAATGTGGAGAACAACGTCGACGCGTCCATCCTTTAATGCCTTGGTCTTCGCCTCAACTCTAATCTGGTAGTACCCCTTTTTGAAATACAGGCGCCGGAGTGTCCGGACATCTTCCGTCACCATTTCTTGACTGAATACATACCCGGGCTTCAACCTCAGTTTCGGCTTCAACACCTTGTCTTCAATCTCACTATTGCCTTTAAGCGTAATGGTGCTGACCAGCGGGTTCTCCTTCACTTCAAATACCAGTTCGATACCGTTCGCCTCAGTGTTTTGACGCACTTTGATGTCCGAAAAAAAACCGGTGGTATAGAGCCGGCGAATATCTTCACTGACAACCTCCCGATTCAGAGGCTGTCCCTTCTTCGAATGGATCGAAGCCATGATGGTATCGGTCTCAATATGGCGATTCCCGATGATCTTGATACCGGATACGACTGCCCCCTTATTCGAAGCGGATCCGGCTTCGACTGACTCTGTTCGCAACAGGAGCCCTGCCATCAAGGCCATGGCGGCAAGCAGAATGGTCTTTGAATCAACTCGGCGAACGCGCACTGCTAACCTCTAAACAAACGCAGGATATCATTGTAGAAGGCAAAGACCATAAGCAACCCGAGCAAGGCAATACCGACGATCTGGGTGCGCTCCATAAACTTGCTACTCAATGGTCTGCCCCGTATTTTTTCTAACCCGAGATAGACTACCTGTCCTCCGTCAAGAATAGGAACGGGTAAAAGGTTAATCACCCCCAGATTAACCGAAACCAGTCCTAGAAAGGACAGGAAAGCAACAAATCCCATTGCCGCCGTTTTTCCCGCCAGTTGAGCTATGGCAATGGGACCGCCGAGATTTTTTGGCGATATGGATGCCGTCAACATTTTTCCAAGCATTTCAAGGGTCATTGTTGTTATATCCCAGGTTCGGTTGAATCCGTAAGCGATGCCATCAATGAAACTCATCCTGTACAGCTCGGGTTTCTGTAGCGGTTCCGCTGCCAGTTGCGCACCGATTCTGCCGCGGCCTTCACCCGCATCCTCAGGTTCCACTTCCACATTTAAGGTCTGTCCTGCACGCTGCACGCTCAGAATAATCTGCTTGCCAGCACTTTCCCGTATTTTCTGAATGAGACTCCGTACGCTAACTACTGAAACGCCCTGAATCCGCTTGATCCGGTCGCCTTTTTTCAGCCCCGACCGCTCGGCTGGAGAGTCTCGAACGATTGAAACAATTTTAATATCCATTCCGGGACCTATGCCCAGTGACTCAACGGAAACATCCGTCAGTAATGGTTCAGCCTCTATATCCGGCAACTTGACTTTAAACGTTAAGTCATTCCCGTCTCGAGTCGCCATGATACGGATCTTGTTACCTATATTGTCTCTTGTAATCTCTTCCACTTCACCCCAGGAATGAACCGCTCTCTCCTCAATGCTGTCTATGCGGTCTCCGACCAATATGCCCGCCTGCTCAGCAGCGGAACCCGGATGCACCCAACCCACAACAGGAGGTATGACCTGCTGTCCCATCCAGCCCACCAGCATATAAGCAGCGATTGCAAACAGGAAATTAGAGAATGGTCCGGCTACCGCGATACAACAACGTTTCCAGACAGGTTGGGCATCGAACGCCCGTTTCCTGTCCTTATCAGAAATCGGAACCTCGCTTGCCTGTTCTCCGAGCATCTTTACATAACCGCCAAGTGGGATGGCGGCAATCACAAACTCCACCTCTCGATCACGGCTCCGCCATGAAAACAGGGCTCGTCCAAACCCAATGGAAAATTTCTCCACCTTGACACCAAGCTTGCGGGCAACAAGAAAATGCCCGAATTCGTGAACCGTAATCAGCAAGGCCAGGGCGATAACAAACGCAAGCACCGTATGCATGGTTTCGATCAAGCAGCCCTCCATTTCTTCTTTGATAACCGGCCAACCATACTGGCTGCCAGCCGACGCGCTTCCGCATCAATCCGGCGGACTTCATCCAGATCCGTGGCTGGAACGTTGACCGTCTCAGCCAGAACATCTTCAACGAGGGGAACAATGTCAGTGAAGGGTAATCTGTAATCCAGGAAGGCGCGATTGGCTACTTCATTTGCCGCGTTAAAGGCAATCGCCAGCGAATCTTCTCCCTTCATTACGCCACGAACAAGTTTGATGCACGGAAAACGGACTTCGTCCAGCTCCCGGAAATCCAAATGGCTATGGCTGCTTAAATCGAGCGTGGCCGCGCCGGAAGACAGCCTTGGTCTTGCCTGCAGGGCATATGCAATCGGCACCCTCATATCCGGTTCAGCCATTTGCGCCATGACTGCGCCGTCACGGTAGTAGACCATGGCATGAATAATGCTCTGGGGATGAATAATCACATCCAGCTTTTCAGAAGGAAGGCCAAACAGCCAGTGCGCTTCAATCAGTTCAAGCGCCTTATTCATCATCGTCGCCGAATCCACGCTTATCTTTGCACCCATATCCCAATTTGGATGCGCAATGGCCTCTTCCGGCTTTATTTTCCGCAGGCTTTCCACATCCCGATTCAGGAACGGGCCGCCGGAGGCAGTAAGTACGACCTTTTCTACCGACCCCCGATCATGGCCGGCCAGACATTGCAAAACGCCCATATGTTCCGAATCAACGGGTACGATTTCAGCCCCGGATTTTACGGCAGCCTGGGTCATAATGCTTCCCGCGGCAACCAGACATTCCTTATTGGCCAGGCACAGCCTCTTACCCGTCCTTATGGCGGCAAGAGCGGCAGGCAATCCTGCCGATCCTACCATGGCCGCCAGTACCGTATCAGACTCATTCGCTTCAACCGCGGAAATGGCGGCCTCCATACCAACATCCAGACGCACGTCAACTGGCAACATTCCCTTAATTTCCCTGGCAGCATTCTCATCCGTCATGATGACACGCTCCGGATGGAGCAGGGCTGCGATTTCACACATTCGTTGAACGTTCCTGTGCCCTACCAGGGCATAGGCATCGAAAAGGTCTGGATGCTGCAGCATCACATCAATGGCGCTGGCGCCGATCGAACCCGTTGCGCCCAATAATGTCAGCCGCATCAGATCGCCATCCACAGCATGCCGCTAACCGGCAGGGCTACAATCAATGCATCAACGCGATCCAGGATACCGCCATGCCCTGGCAGGAGAGAACTACTGTCTTTAGCGCCGACGCACCTTTTCAGGGCTGATTCCGCCAGGTCCCCAATGGCTCCGGCCATGATCAGGACAAAGGCAAGAGGGATGGCCTGATAGAATGGCGTCGGCGTCAACCAAATCCATAAGATAGCGGCTACGGGTATGCCAACGATAAAGGCCGCGGTGAATCCTTCAATGGTTTTACCCGGGCTGATTTGAGGACACAACTTGTGACTCCCCAACTTTTTTCCAACAAAATAGGCGCCGATATCGGCAGCCCAGATACCTGCGCATGCGGCGGCAATAAAGAAATGGCCATTCGAATCCTTATGAAGGCTGAGAATCATCCAGACACACAAAAAGAGCCAGATAAACATCCACTGGGCAAAGGCCAGTTGACGAAAGCGCTCCCTCAAACCGAGGTCGGGGATCCCCAGACCGGAAAGGAAAAGCCAGACAAATGAAAGGAAAATGAGAACGATCATGGGTTGAACCCCAAGCACAAGCATGGCCCAAATGGCAGCCACCGAAAGGCTAAATGCCATGCGGTTGGAAATCTCCAGCAATTGAAACAGCTCGATGCTTGCCAGTAAGGCCAGCAAGGCCAGGATCCAGTCAAACCAGGGTGATGGCATATACAAAAGCCACCCTATGGCCAGAGGCATCAGGACCGAGGCAGTAAGAATCCGTTTCATCAGCTCGCTCATCCGGTCCGCCTTTCCAAATTGATCTGATGACTCGTCCTGCCGAATCGTCTTTCGCGACTGGCGTAGTCGGCTAATGCTATATGGAAATCATCCTCGTTGAAGTCGGGCCAGAATTTTTCACTGAAATAGAGTTCCGCATAAGCGGCATCCCAAAGATAGTAATTTGAGATACGTTTCTCACCGCCTGTTCTAATCAGCAGATCTACGGGCATCAATTCTCCACACCATAGAAATTTCCGGAATGCATCAACGCTCAGGCTGGCTAGCGCCTGTTCCGGGAATGGCTGAGAGTTTGCCCACATACCCGCCTTGCGTACGCCTTCCAGAATTTCCTGCCAACCGCCATAACTTAGACACAGAATCAGGTCGATACGATTGTTGTCCCGCGTAGCCAGGCATGCGTGTTCAATGGCTTTTCTTGTCTTTGAAGGCAGAGCCTCCATACATCCGATTGTCCGCAAACGCACACCCTGTTCTTTCATATCAGGAACCTGGGTAATCAGAAGCGAGGTCAGAAGTTGCATCAAGAGTTTGACCTCGGTCTCAGGCCTTGACCAGTTTTCAGTTGAGAAGGTGAACAGGGACAATTGTCTGATACCGCTGTTGGCCGCCCATTCGACCACCTTGCGCGCAACCTTTGAGCCTTGACGGTGCCCTTCGAGCCTGGGCAAACCATTCCGGCTTGCCCATCGTCCGTTTCCATCCATGATAATGGCAACGTGTCTCGGTCTTTGTTCCCTGCTGAGCATTACACTGTCAGAATGTCTTTTTCTTTGTGTTCAACCAACCGATCAATTTCGTTGATGTTCTGATCCGTGAGATGCTGAATTTGTTCCTGTAACCGTTTGCCATGATCTTCCGAAATCTCCTTTTCGCGAATCTGTTTCTTCACTGAATCGTTGGCATCGCGCCGGATATTACGGACTGAGACCTTGGCCAGTTCAGCCAGTTTTTTAACATGTTTGACCAGATCCCGCCGCCGCTCCTCGGTAAGCTCCGGCAGGATCAGACGTACAACCTCGCCATCATTGCTGGGAGTAATTCCCAGATCAGACATCATGATGGCCTTTTCAATCACAGTAATCATGTTTTTTTCCCATGGAGCGATGACTATGGTTCTGGCCTCGGGGATGGAAAGTCCCGCCACCTGATTGATGGGCATGTCAGCACCGTAATAAGGCACCCTGACATGATCCAGAAGCGAGGTGCTTGCCCTGCCGGTACGGACCGTCGCCAGCTCTTCTTTTAAGGCATGCAAACTCTTTTTCATCCGGTCTTCGGCATCGTTCAGCATGATGAATCCTCCTCATGAACCAGAGTTCCAATCGCATCCCCTTTAATAACTCGAAGGAGATTTCCGGATTCAGTCACGTCAAACACGATAATCGACATATGATTATCCCTGCACAGGGAAAATGCCGTAGCATCCATAATGGCAAGCTTCCGATTCAGGGCTTCAGTGAATCCCAGTTCATCAAAGCGCTCAGCCATAACGTTCTCATGGGGATCGGCTGAATAGACGCCATCCACTTTGGTGCCTTTCAAGACGACCTCGGCGTTGATCTCCATCGCCCGAAGGCTTGCGGCTGTATCCGTTGTAAAATAGGGATTTCCCGTTCCGGCGGCAAAGATGAGAATACGCCCCTTTTCAAGATGACGGACGGCTCGACGGCGAATGTAGGGTTCGGCTACTTCCTTAATGGACAGGGCGGAAACAATTCGGACGACTTCTCCCTGCCGTTCAATCGCATCCTGAAGTGCGATGGCATTCATAATGGTGGCAAGCATGCCCATATAATCGGCGCTGACCCGATCAATTCCGAACCTGCTTCCCTTGATCCCCCGGAATATGTTACCACCGCCAATCACGACAGCCAGTTCGACGCCGAGTCTGCGCACATCGACAAGTTCCGCGGCCAGTTTATTCACGGTGCGCCCATCAATGCCATACCCTTCATTTCCCAGCAAGACTTCGCCTGAAAGCTTAAGTAAAGCGCGTTTATAGCGAGGTGCGCCTGTCCGCGTGATCAATTCAGGGGTATCAACCATGAATTTGAGCTGCTACCTCGGCGGCAAAATCCGCGTTCCTCTTCTCAATGCCTTCACCAAGCTGATACCGGTACATGGCAGTAACTTTGGCTTCAGAATCAACGGATTTTAACAAATCGGAGATCAATTGGTCGGGATTTTTGATAAAAGGCTGTTCAACCAGGCAATTTTCGGAAAAGAATTTATTTAACTGGCCGGAAATAATCCGCTCGATGACCGCTTCAGGTTTGCCGCTGGCGACTGCCCGCTCCCGAAGCAGGCTTTTTTCATGATCAACAACCGAAGCCGGAACATCTCCCCTGTAAATGTATTGGGGGTTCGCGGCCGCGGCATGCATGGCAATGTCTCTGGCCATGGCCGTGGCCTGGTCTTGCCTACCGGTATCAATTCCTACCAGTGTGGCAATTCTGCCGCCGGCATGGATGTATGCCCCAATAACGCCATCATCCACTTGAATGGATTCAAAACGCCGAATCGTGATATTCTCACCAATCCTTGAGACCATCTCGGACAAGGCCTCTGAAACTGTCCGTCCTTCATCAATCGGAAGATCCATCAATGCTGAAATTCCGACCGGCCGGACGGCTGAAATAAGCTCGGTAAGGCGCTGAACAAAACCCTTGAACTCACTGTTCTTAGCTACAAAATCTGTTTCGGTATTAACCTCAAGAATAACGCCCACGCTATCACTTACAGAGGCCGTAACCATGCCCTCAGCGGTAATTCTCCCAGCCTTTTTTGCCCGGGCGGACAAACCTTTCTTGCGGAGATAATCAATAGCGACATCCATCTCCCCATCCGTCTCCACAAGTGCTCGTTTACAATCCATCATACCCGCGCCAGTACGTTCGCGCAGGGATTTGATATTTCCGGCAGTAATGTTGGCCATATATTCCTCCAGATCAGGTCATGAATCCGTTCATGGACGCGAAAAAAAACTCACGGCGTCTCCTGTACAGGCGCCTGCTGGGCACTATCCGCTTCCTGATCAGTAGCAGAATCGTCCAAGCCAACACCTCCTTCTTCAGATTCCTCGGCATGCTCCAGGTTCCATGATTCATAGCCTTCAATCAACGCATCGGCCATTTTACTGCAAAAAAGACGGATGGCCCGAATAGCGTCATCATTTCCAGGAATCAGATAATCGATGCCCGTGGGATTACAGTTGGAATCAATGACGGCCACTACGGGAATACCGAGCCGCCGCGCTTCGGTTACAGCCAGATCTTCCTTTCCAATATCAATAACAAACAGGCAGTCCGGCAATTGAACCATATCCTTGATACCGCCGAGAGAGCGTTCCAGCTTTGCCAGCTTTCTCTCTAACTGCAACCCCTCTTTTTTTGGAAGAAGCTCAAGCGTGCCCTCTTCTTTTTGGCGCCGCAGGTCCTTCATCTTGCGCACGGATTGCTGCACCGTACTGAAATTAGTCAAGGTGCCGCCAAGCCAACGATGGTTGACGTAATACTGGCC
>CAZQZF010000089.1:0-8275 GCA_964597745.1 uncultured Zetaproteobacteria bacterium | reverse complement strand
CTACTCGATCCCCCGCCTCGTGTGGTGGCGTAGTCGCGCGCCCGCCAGCCGCGCGCGGGGACACCCCGCACGCAGACGCGAGCTGGCCGCCGGCCGTTGCAGATGGATCCAATAGGCGAGGTCAGGCCGGGCGGGATCAGGCCGTTGCAGTGTCAGCGCCGTGACGTCTTCTCCTCCTGCGTATGAGTGACTGCTTTTGCCGGCGTCCGTGACGACCGCGGATTGGCTGATGAGTGATCTTTCGGCCGTTCGGCAGGCAGGTCAACAAACCAGGCGGCAGGTTTCATCTGTTTTCGCCACTCTTTCACTGTGTATCCGCTCAACTGGAAATACTCGGGCCGATCCGACACTTTCAGCACATAGTCATCACCCTTGTCCGGTTTGGCAAACCGGTATTGACGCTTCTTGCCCTGATAGCTCACGCTCAGGCTAAGGACAGGATGCGCCATGTCGTAACCATTCGGGGCCTGCTTGCCGAGCGCTTTGGTGAAGCGCAGTGACTGCAGCAAATTTAGCACATGGGTAACCGCAACCTTATCCAGCTGTTTTCCTGCCGGCGTCTGATCACTTGTCCACCCGGATTTTCTCGGATCAACCGCTATCGTCTTTACCAGTTTCACGCCCCGCACTTTTACCGCCGTAATCTCATTACTACGAATCTGCAACAGGGCTTTGTCCTGCCAGTCACTCTCCATCAGAGGCAGTTCATAGCTACCCATGGCCACGCTATAAACAGCCTCATCTTTTGCACTGCGCGCATAGCTCTGACGGGCGCCTGCTCCTTTACCCAGATAAAATTCACCTGCTACCTTGTTTCCCTTGTTCAGAATTACATGACGCACAAACTCCTTTTCACCCACTTTGAAATGCGGCAGCGCGGAGGCCGATACCGCGACTGCAAGGCCATGCTTCAGTTTCCGCAATCGTTGCAGCAGGCGATCGATACGGCGGCTATCAGCCGGGAAACCGCTGGCGGTTTGCCATCCATTCCGTTTGGCAAGTTTGGTCGTAGCATTGTTCTCTCCCGCGATGACGATGCTATCAATATCCGCCGGTTCAAAGCTTAACAGGGCCGTACCACTCGGCGCCGTCTCCAGATGATTGCCGCCCATTGAGGTGACGGCGACCAGCGCCAGTTGAGCGGCGGCTACGATGACAAGTACGCGAATGACTTTATTCATCCCTTACACCTCCGCCAAAATTGTTTCGAATTGCGTCTGCTTGCGTTTTCGCAGCATTCGCCGCCATAGCCACACCAACCCCAGCCCCAACAGGGCCAGACCATAGTTCAGATACTCCCAGAACAGTTGTTCATTATGCTCCATCGGTACGAGGGTGCGGGCAAAGCTGGCGCGACTGCGGATGCCAAGCAGGCCCTCATCCTCCAGCGACCAGTCAATGACATTCTCAATCAACTCCAGCTGACGCGTATAACGCGTGCCCATGCCCTGTGATGCCAGATTGATCACCATATCGCGGGCAAAGGCATTGCTGCCAATCAGAATCAGACGGGCGGAATCGGAAGAGCGTTCGATCACGCTTCCCACCACGGTCTTTGGCTCCGGCTTCTTGTCCTTGGCCGCATCCGCCTTTCCAGGCTGATCCTTCTCGTGCGTCAATAACGGTGACGGTTTACCCTTGAACCAGGATTCAAAACCACCCTTGATGGCTACCGCCAACAACTGACGGCCACGGTTGGTTGCCGGCCTGAAACCGGATTCCGGATACAGGCTGTATTTCGGCAGAATATCCGGACTGTCCGACACCCAGCTCTGTGGTGAGGAATGGATCAGTTCCGACACCTGCCGATCCCTGTTTTTATCCCTATCCACATGCAGCGGCGACGGCCAGTTCATAGTCAACTGCCGCAGGGATGCCGTCATCGGATTTTTCTGATTCAGACCATCGGTGCGAATATCGGCAAACAACGGATAAGGCATCATTTGAATCTCATTGACGGAAATTGCGCCCAGTTGCCGTTTTACCGGAATCGGCAGTGATGCGCTGTTCGGATCAAATACCAGGGTTTTATCCATGCTAACACCTGCATGCCTCAGCCATGCTTCCAGACCGGACTTATGCTGTTTGGCTCTCAATGTATTACTGATATCAATATCAAACGGCGAACTGGCAATCACCACCGAACCGCCCTGCATCAGAAACTGATCCACGGCATAAACCTGCTTTTCATTCAAGGCGTCCGGCGCCAGCAGCAACAACAGATCGGCGTCAACCGGCACATGGCCATCCTTTAGGTCAGCATCGATCAATCGCACGCTTTTCGCCAGGACATCCCGCAGCTGGAGATAGCTCTTGCCAGGCGGTGCGGGTAGATAGGGATTGGGCCGCCGCATCGGCGCGGGCGGCGTCACGATGGCAACGGTTTTCATATAGCCGGGCGCCATACGTTGTACGGCGGCTGTGATGGCGCGTCGCAGCGATACTTTGTCCAATTCCGCCGGCAGTGGCACCTGCACCGAGTCTTCGCCATGCTGTAATACCATATAGAACCAGAACTGGCGTGGATCGAGCAGGCTGGCGATTTGCGGTCCGAAGCCATATTTTTGCTTTAACTCCCTGGCCAGTTTACCGCCGTTTGCCTCCGGGTCGCTGAAATCCACCTTTAGTTTGCCGTCCGCCTTCTTCTGCATGCCGGTAAGCATGGTCTGTAACTGCCGGCGCAGGGTCTTCAGTTCAGCGGGCAGTTTTTCGGGATTGGAAATATAGCCGTGGAAGGTCAACGGCTTTTGCAGATCGGCAAACAGATTACCGCCAGCCTGCCAGGCGTGGGTAACTTTACGGATGGCGCTGGTAATGGCGTATTCAGGATTTTTCAGCAGCACCTCCGGTTCGCCGCCCCCGCGACTTTTCACTTCGATCAGATCCTGAAAACCCAGCGTTTCAAATTGATCACCATAGGCGATGACCAGATTGAAATAGGAATTAACCACGCCGGACTCATAACGGCTGGCCATGCGGAACGGCATGGGCCGGATGCCATATTTCTCCGCCGCCTCTGTTTCCAGCGCCTGATCGGTGTGCGGATCAACAAACTCCACCCGCACATGTTTGCCGCCGGCCACCTGATACTCTTTCAGAAGATCTTCAATCCGCGGCACGAGCGGTTCGAGCAGCGGATGCGTCTTGGCCGAGAAATAACCGCGAATGAGCAACGGTTCCTGTAACGCCTGCAGATCGTTGCGGGTGGCATCGGAGAGAGAATAAATATGCCCTTCCGTCAGATCGGCGCGCAACACGCCAACCGGATTCATCCAGATATTCAGCAGCATCGCATTGCATACGACCAGCGCCGTCATCCAACCCCATCGCCGGTGGCGCTTGCTGGCCGGATTGCCGGCCCAGCGCAAACGCTCCAGAGAATACCGGTTCAGCATCAGGAAGATCACCACGATGGAGAGGTAATAGAGAATATCGCGCACATCGAGCACGCCGCGCGTAATCGAATCAAAACGCGAACCGGTTCCGAGCAGCGCCAGAACCGAGCCGACCCCGCGGCTAAACAGCGTGGTCAACATATTCGAGCCAATCAGGTAAAACAGCGCCGCCACCGCCACGCTCAAAATCAATGCGACAATCGGATTATCGGTGCGGCCACTCATATACAGACCGATGGCCAGGTAGGCCGCCGCCAGAAACAGACTGGCCACATAACCGCCCCATACCGGCCCCCAATCCAGCGGCCCCATCATGGCGACCGTGAACGGAATTGGCAGCGTTAAAGCCAACGCCAGCGTCACTAACGCCAGACCCGCCAGAAACTTGCCAAGGATCAGGGACGATGGCGCAACGGGCGCGGTAAGCAGACTCTCCAGCGTACCGGCCCGTCTCTCTTCCGACCAGCTGCGCATGGTCAGCGCGGCGACCAGAAAAATCAGCAAAATCGGCATCCACTGAAACAGCGGCTTGAGATCGGCGATATTGCGGGCAAAGAAGGCTTCGGGCCAGAAAAACACAAACAGATTCACCGCCAGAAACGCCCCCAGAAATAACCATGCGGCGGGCGATGCAAAAAAGCTGTTAAACTCCTTACGGCATACTTCAACGATGGCCTTCTTCATCAGACGCTCTCCTCCATGCTGGTTTTACTGACCGTATCATTAACTTCAGCAAAAACGGTTTCCAGATCGCGGACTTCCGGTTGCATTGCATAGAGTTTGTCGCCATGCGCATGCACGGCTGTCGCCACGATCGGAGCGATATCCGGCGTCGCCCGCAGGGCATAATTATGATGATCCGCATCAGTGCGGCGTTGTGTCACGGATTCAATGCCCTCAATTTGCCCCAGATAGCCGGCAGCCTTCGGGTTGTCCAGCCTCACCAGCAGGGCATGCCCGGACCGCAGGGCATCCAGCGTGGAATCCACTACCAGTTGACCCGCTCGCATGATCAGCACCCGTTCGCACACGGCCTGCACCTCCTGCAGGATGTGCGTGGATATAATCACTGTGGCGCTCTCGGCCAGATCCTGAATCAACCCGCGCATATGCCGGATCTGGGTCGGATCGAGGCCATTGGTCGGCTCATCAAGGATGATGATATCGGGATTATGCAAAATAGCCTGCGCTACGCCGGCGCGCTGACGGTAGCCACGCGACAGGGTCTGGATGGATTGCCCCGCCTTTTCCTTCAATTCAGTGCGGAGAATGGCGGTGGCCACTGCCTCCTTCTGTTCTGCCTCCGGCACGCCATGCAAACGCGCCTGGTATTGCAGATATTCAATCACACTCATCTCCGGCCACACCGGACAATTCTCCGGCAGATAACCGATCCGGCGTTGAATCGCCCCGGTATCCTGACCCATGACCAGGCTATCGATGCTGATCTTGCCTGCCGTAGGTTCCAGAAAACCGGTCATCATTTTCATGATGGTGGATTTACCGGCGCCGTTATGGCCCAACAACCCCACCACCTCGCCCGGCGCGATGGTGAAAGAAACATGATCCACCGCTTTGAAATCGCCGTAGTTGCGGCTCAATTGGCTGACCTCAATCATAAAGCTACTCCATCACAAAATATTCAAGATTTTATCAATGTTGTTTATATGATCCCAAAAAAGAATTTTAAAGGGGGTGATACGGTTGAATCCGCGCCTTACGGTACGGCGACGCGCTTAAGCAATTCGGCAATCGCATCGTCACTGGTAACGCCCGCCGCTTCCGCTTCAAAGCTGAGCAATACGCGATGACGCAATACATCCGGTGCAATGGCTTGCACATCTTCCGGGCTGACATAATCACGTCCAGCCAGCCAGGCGTGAGAACGAGCGCAACGATCCAGTGCAATGGTGGCGCGCGGGCTGGCGGCATACTGGATCCATTTTGTCAAATCAGCGCTGTATTTTTCAGGCTGACGCGTTGCCATCACCAGATGCACAATATAATCCTCCAACGCTTCCGCCATATGCAGAGACATAACCTCCGCCCTGGCCGCAAACAGATCGGACTGGGTCACCAGCTGCGCCAACTGATTACCGCTATGCTCAAACTCATACCGGGACAAACGCAGGATCTGTTTCTCCGTCACTGTATCCGGGTAATCAATGCGCACATACATCAGGAAACGATCCAGCTGAGCTTCAGGCAATGGATATGTGCCTTCCTGCTCGATCGGGTTCTGAGTTGCCATCACCAGAAACAGTTTAGGCAAGGCGTGCGTCACCTTGCCTACGGTAATCTGACGTTCCGCCATCGCCTCCAGCAAGGCGGCCTGCACCTTGGCCGGCGCCCGGTTAATCTCATCGGCCAACACCATGTTATGAAACAGCGGCCCAGCCTGAAAATGAAACGAACCATCCTGCGGCCGGTAAATATCAGTACCGGTCAAATCCGAAGGCAACAAATCAGGCGTAAACTGAACACGGTGAAAATCCCCCTCCATACCATCAGCCAGCACTTTAATGGCTTTCGTCTTGGCCAGCCCGGGCGCACCTTCAACCAGCAGATGCCCATCCGCCAACAGCGCAATCAACATGCGGTTGACGAGCATCTCCTGTCCTAGAATCCGTTGACTTATTTGATCACTCAGTCTCTGGAAAGGATTATGCATATCCTGACCTCCATCAATGGTCTTTATTTGTTATATCAACAGGATCTCCGAGGCTGTCCGCTAAACCCCGACTATTTACAAATACTGCCATGGCATGGTTTGTTCAGCACTTCCCCAACCCAGCGAAGCCGGAACCAGTAAGGATTGAACCATTGAGGGCACAGAGGAAGAAAAGAGAGGAAAGACAAGGAAGATTTTTATCTCCTCTGCGAACCTCTGCGACCTCTGCGGTAAAATATCTTGTGTATTTTGCATGAAATTTCACGAGTAAGAGACTAAGGATGAATGGGCACTGGATGAACAGGTGCTACATTCACCCCAAGTTCATACACCAGATTGCCGCCATGATAGGCCGTAGCCAACAATATACCGACGCCGATAACACCAGCAGTGAACATGGCCCAGCCGCGCCAGCCCGCCAGTGAGAAGTGAACCCGCCAGGCAACCAGCCTTAGCAGAGCCAACACGATAAAGACCCACATCGTAGTGAATCCCAGATCCTCGTGTTCTTCCAGGGGCGGTTTCGCAAAGCCCTTATCTATCGCCGCATCCTTGGCGATATCTCCAAAAGAAGCGGCGGCGATAGCCGCCAGGGCGCCAAGAATGAGAGCCGCCAAGGCTATATTCGACAAAGCCTGAGCGCCTGCCAGATCGCCATTCCGTTGTAATACAATAAAATCTACAGCAACCGCTATGATCAACAATACTATTGGAAAATGCACCAGCATCGGATGAATATGCGCCAAATCAATCATGTTTTTACGCTCCTCGAATTTAACCTGCACTATTCATCAATGCTGCCGCCTGTCTGCGTGCGTCCACGCACAGGCAGGTGCCCAAGCTTCCACCCCACAAAATCGGCTACGCATCTTTCGCGGGGACCCCGGTTGTTCCTTTGCTCCTGCCTGTGCGATGCACGCAGACAGGCGCAACGAATTCCTCGTCGGTCGCCCGTATGCACTGCTACGGTCTCCTTCCTCGAAATCCGTTGCGAACAAAGGCCCGGCGCAATCATCACGGCGATTCATGAATAGTGCAGGTTAAAGAATAATGAGCAACAAAGTTTGGTTTGGAAGGATTAAAAAATGATGAAAAAGAGCTGCTGCGAGTGGTAGCAGGCTAAGTATTTTTGAGGCCGGTCTATTGACTCAAAATGCCTTGCTCTCTTCAAATTCATGCAAGCACTGTTCCGGATCATTTGAATGGAATAAAATCATATTCTCAAACTCCTCGGAAACATCGATGCCAATCGCATGAAAGCAAATAGCAATGATGCCTTTCTGAACTCTTGCGACTACGCCTTCCGCACTGATTGGCAACTCATGCATATAGTGTCCAATTAGCATGCTGACATGGCATTTGCTACCGATTTCCAGTGTTGCGTCTGTTTGAACCAGAATACCACTCATGCTCAAATCAATTGCTATTGCATCAATGGACGGCGCTCCGGAAGGGGTCAGCCTTGTGGCGATTGAAATATTGGACCGGATAAACTTTCGTCTATTCTTGGTTCTTTTCATCTTGGCTCCGGAGTATCTTGAAAGGTATGTGATTGAACCTGGAAAAAGTGGTTGGAAGTGCGTGCAGGGTGTAAGATATTGATTTGGATATCATCATCACTGTGACTCCAACATATCCGAATAAACCTTCAACATAGGCGATAAAAACCGGGTAAGCGAACCGCCATACCTTGGATTAACCTCAAATATTTTTAAGCTTTCATCAATCACTTTGTAGTTAAAGCAGCACAATCCTTCAAATTCAAGATGGTTCAGAATATCCGTGAACACATCGATATATGGGCATGTTCTGAGTTTCTCATGTTTAGATGGCTTGCAACCAACTCCCTTTACAAATAACGGCTTCTTAAATATAAAACGAAGCGTCCGGTGGAAAACAACCTGGCCGCCTGCCATTAACAGATGCGTGGTAAATTCATCGGATCCTGGAATACACTCCTGCCTATAATACTCATCGGAGGAAATAAACCTCTGAAATGGCTTTTCTTCCAGTTTGCTGTTGATGATTCTTGACCTGCTTCCATTTTCATCAATGCATTTTTTCAGGATATAGGGATACGAGAGCTCATCGTTTACCTTTGGAATCAGGCGTCCAAACCCCATATCCACCATAAAATCGTTAAATTGCATTTTGTTGGCTCTTCAACGCTTATGTACGGTAAAAAAGAGGGTGGTAATGCCCGGATACA
>CAZQZF010000088.1:0-8286 GCA_964597745.1 uncultured Zetaproteobacteria bacterium | reverse complement strand
TCGGAAATGTGTAAAAGAGACAGGTATATGCGTCAATCTCATAATAATCGATAAAGAAATATTTTTACAGGAGTGAAGAAATATGAAAAAAACATTTTTTACATTTGCTAGTCTGGCGCTGCTGCCGGTAGCGGGTCTGCTGACCGCGGCGATGGCACCGGTCACGGCCACGGCAGCCATCGCCGTAACCGATGACGGTAGTCTCAAGCTGTTCGGCGACGCACGTCTGCGCTTCGAGTATGATAATCGCGCCAAGCAAAAGAATGTCGATATTACCGGCGCAACCGAGCACAGGGATCGTTTCCGGCTGCGCGCCCGCATCGGCGCGCTGTATGCCCCGGACGATACCTGGTCCATGGGATTGCGTCTGCGCTCGGAAAGCGACGCCCTCAACTCGCCGCATCAGACGACGGGGTTTTTCAGCAACAGCGTCAGCGGGTCCGGCAGAAACCAGGACTTCGGCCTGGACCGGGTTTATATCAAGCTGAATGTGCCGGTACCGGGCGGCCAGTTTTCCGTCTGGGGCGGCAAGGACGGCTTTAACTTATGGCAGCAGACTGAGGTGTGGTGGGATGATGATCTCCAGCCGGAGGGCGTCGCCGGCACCTTCAAGACAACCGCATTGCCCATCGGTGGCACGTTGACGCTGACTGGCAGCGGCTTCATCCTCTCGGAGGGCAATTTTAAGGGGTCGGCGTTCGGCAAGAATGACGGATCTATCGCCTTCGTTCAGGGGGTTTATCAAACCAGGATATTTGGATCGCAACTGACCATGGCGGGAAATTACGGCAAAATATTCAATACGCTCGATTTGAGCGCCGCTATCAATAATCTTGCGGACAACACAGGTGGAAGGACATTACAATCAAGCCGTTATGCGGGCGCAAGTGTGCAGATTAAAGGTTCCGGCTGGCGTATTGGCGGTGATTTTATTGACAGCAATTCCCGGAGTCAGGACACTGCCTATGTCATCCAGGGCCGCTACCAGCCGGGATTCCTGTATGGCATCGGTCTGCGCGTCTATTATTATCATGTCGAGGGCTTTTCCGTACCCGGCGACGGCATCTTCACCCAGGATAACTGGGCCAACCCCGGCATTTTCGGCGTGAGCAACTTCCGGGGTATGCGCTATCAGATTGACTACAGGTTTAATAATCATGTGTCGATCGATTTCCGCGCCTATATCGCCAGGAGACTGAAGACCACGATCGGCGCACTGCAAGCGAATGGAACGGTGACGGACGCCCTGATGAACAGGCGGAAACATGATCGCTTTCAGGGCAATCTGAACGTGAAGTTTTAGCCAGCTACGCGCTCAGCCCGCATATCGCACGAAAAATGCCCCGTGGCATGGCCTCGGGGCATTTTTTTACCGGATGCTATTGGCTTTTTCGGCTCAATTCAGGGGAAGTCCCTTCTCTATCCATACCGGCATACCGTCGACAATGCCCGCACCTATTTCAACAGGCCCGCCGATTTCGCGGCTTTTTCGATTCCCTTATAATTCGCGGGGTATGTAGCTATAAAGCTCTTGGCCCTCTGCAAATCCATGATTTTTCTATCCCCAGGCTTATCGTAATCGAGCGTCAGGAAGGCATCCCTGATCTTCTCCCTGAGCGCCTTGCTAATGTGTTTGGATACAGTCCAGTTGTAATCGTAAAAAAGAGGCGTGGTCCATATGACCTTGACCTTGCTGGTATCCACCTTGCCCTTACTCACCAACGTCTTCCACACCGCCTCATTTAAGGCTCCGGCATCCACCTTTCCGGACTCTACCCATTTTGCGGTAGCGTCATGGGCGCCACTGAAGCTAATGTGCTTGAAATCCTTCTCCGGATCGATGCCGTTTTGCAACAGATAGAATCTCGGCATTAGGTGACCCGAAGTAGAACTGACGCTGCCAAAGGTAAAGGTGTGGCCCTTGAGATCTCCAAGCCCCTTGATGCCGGACTTGACGTTGGCGATGAATTTACTGTGAAACTTCGTATCACTGGCCCTCTGCACGATGGGTATGGCCCCTGCCCGCAGCATAGCCTGGACGGCCGTAAAACCACCAAACCAGACCAGATCCAACTTGTTCGCCGCCATCCCTTCCACCGTGGCCGCATAGTCAAGCACGGGGATGAACTTGACCTTTATCCCCAATTTTGCTTCCAGATACTCAACAAGGGGTTTGTTTTTTCTGAGCAGCTTGGTTGGATCCTCATCAGGTATGGCGGATACCCTTAAAACAGAAGGCGCCGCGGCAAAGGCGCTAGACGGGGCCATTGCGGCAAGGGCCAATAGAACAAATAATAATCTCTTGAATAACAACATCACATATCTCCTTTGTATGTAGTAGACTCAACTCTCAACATCTGAGTATTGAAGAATGCCCGGGAATCAATCGTTCAAGCATGGATCGGCAGATTACCCTTCAATATAAAAATGTCAATAAATCTAATTAGTTAGTTCAATAATTCAATTGAACAATTGAATTATTCATCTCGCGGAATCCTGCTACTTTGATCATTTGCCCTTTGGCGGGCGCAATCCTATCCTTACCCGACTTTATTGAGATCAACTTTGATGACTTCATGACCCTGGGAGAAGCTGTGACAAGAACCTTTAATGCCCTCAGCACAATTGATGTTGACGGCAGGACCTACACTTATTACAGGCTGGATGCGGCGGGTGATGTTACCCGGCTGCCCTATTCACTGAAGATCCTGCTGGAGAATCTGTTGCGGCGTGAGGACGGCGAAACAGTGACTGCCAGGGACATCCAGGCCCTGACCAACTGGGATCCCGTTGCCGAGCCCGCGCAGGAGATCGCCTTCATGCCGGCCAGGGTTCTGATGCAGGATTTTACCGGCGTGCCAGCCGTGGTGGATTTTGCGGCCATGCGCGACGCCATGCTGAAACTCGGCGGCGATCCCGAATGTATCAACCCACTGGTGCCGGCCGAACTGGTCATCGATCACTCCGTACAGGTGGATGCCTTTGGCGCCGCGACGGCATTTCAGCGAAATGCTGAATTGGAAGCCGGGCGCAATCGTGAGCGGTATGCCTTTTTAAAGTGGGGCCAAAATACCTTTTCTAACTTAAAGGTAGTACCGCCTGACACGGGTATTGTGCATCAGATCAATCTCGAATATCTGGCCCGTGCGGTATTTACTGATGATCATGATATGATCTATCCGGATACGCTGGTTGGCACCGATTCGCACACCACCATGATCAACGGCCTGGGCGTGCTGGGCTGGGGCGTGGGCGGCATTGAGGCTGAAGCGGCCATGCTCGGGCAGCCGATTTCGATGCTGATTCCCAAAGTGGCAGGCTTTGAACTGACCGGCAGATTGCCGGAAGGCACAACCTCCACCGATCTGGTGCTTACCGTGGTTGAGATGCTGCGTGCGCATGGGGTTGTCGGAAAGTTCGTGGAATTCTTTGGCGATGGCCTGGATCACCTGCCGCTGGCCGATCGCGCCACCATTGCCAACATGGCGCCGGAATACGGCGCTACCTGCGGTATTTTCCCAATTGATGAGGAAACCCTGAGATATCTCCGCTTGTCCGGACGCTCCGAGGAGCAGGTGGCGCTGGTTGATGCCTATGCCAAGGAACAGGGTATGTTCCGGCTTTCGGGTGAGCCAGCCCCGGCATACAGTGAAACCCTGAAACTGGATATGTCTTCCGTCGTTCCGAGCCTGGCCGGGCCCAAACGCCCGCAGGATCGGATCCCTCTGGACAGGTCCCAATCCATGTTCGCGGAGGCCTTGCGCGAGCAGCCCAATCCGCGGGCAAGACCTGTTCCGATTACAATCAACAACGAGGAATCAGAAATCGGCAATGGCGCTGTTGTTATCGCCTCCATCACTTCGTGCACCAATACCTCGAACCCGTCCGTTATGCTGGCAGCCGGCCTGGTGGCCAAAAAGGCGGTAGAGAAGGGTCTCGGGGTCAAGCCCTGGGTCAAGACCAGTCTGGCGCCCGGATCCCGCGTCGTCACCGGATACCTTGACCGGGCCGGTCTGACGAATGCCCTGAACCAGCTTGGCTTTAACCTGGTTGGATATGGTTGCACAACCTGCATCGGTAATTCCGGCCCGCTGCCGGAACCGGTATCCCGGGCCATCGCCGCCGGCGGCCTTGCCGTCTGCTCGGTGCTGTCCGGTAATCGTAATTTTGAAGGGCGGGTGCACTCCGAGGTACGCATGAACTATCTGGCCAGCCCGCCGCTGGTCGTCGTCTATGCGATAGCCGGCCGCATGGATATTGATCTATATCGGGACCCTCTGGGGGTGGATGGAAATGGAGAGCCGGTATTTCTGAAGGACATCTGGCCAACGCAGCAGGAAATTGCTGATTGTGTTGCCAGCAACGTTTCCGCCGGTCAATTCAGACGGAGTTACGACAACGTGTTTGCGGGAGATGCACGATGGCGGGCGCTGGAAGCGCCGGCAGGCAAATTGTTTACCTGGGATGCCGGCTCCACCTATGTACGGAATCCACCCTATTTCAAAGACATGAGCACCGAGGCCGGAGAGCTGCCGGATATTCGGGAAGCGCGTGTGCTGGCGCTACTTGGCGATTCAGTCACCACCGACCACATCTCACCGGCCGGCGCCATCAAATCCGATTCCCCGGCCGGCCGGCATCTTATCGAGCATGGCGTCGAGCCCGGAGAGTTTAATTCCTACGGCTCACGCCGGGGCAATCACGAGGTCATGATGCGAGGCACTTTTGCCAATGTACGGCTGAGGAATCTGCTGGCGCCCGGCACCGAGGGCGGCCTTACCCGCCATCAGCCAGACGGTGAACAGATGAGTATTTATGAGGCGGCCATGCGTTACCGGTCCGAGGGCGTGCCATTGATCATCATTGCCGGTAAGGAATACGGCTCCGGTTCATCGCGGGACTGGGCCGCCAAGGGGCCTGCCCTGCTTGGCGTCAAGGCAGTGATCGCTGAAAGTTATGAGCGTATTCACCGCTCGAACCTGATCGGCATGGGCATTCTCCCCCTGCAGTTCGCTCCCGGTGAAACCTCCGGATCGCTAAATCTCACCGGCCGCGAAGCCTTTACAATCTCCGGGCTCACCGAAGGCGCGCCAGAAGTCACTGTTTCTGCGGATGGCAGAGAGTTTATCGCCCATGTTCGCATCGACACCCCGAAGGAATGGGATTATTTTCGTCACGGCGGCATCCTGCACTATGTACTGCGGCAGCTTGCGGCCTAACCCGGATGGTTGGTTGACCCTGAGATGACATGAATCCAGGTAGTTAAGCTTGCAGGCCTGTGCCATATCGGCATGCGCCTTGGCCTGTTTGTTCAGTTTCCGCCAAAAAAGGTTTTGGCTTTGAGCCGGATTGCAGGGCCTTTGACGGATATTCCGGTCTCCGCGGACTGGTTTGTAGCGCCCTGCTGAGGCGCAGCCATGTGCTGAAGCAGACTGCTTACCCGATCACCCAACAGGTACGAACCCAAGCCAAGCAGACCGGCCGTGAGCAGCAATGTCAGAATCATATCGCGCCAGCCCCGCCAACTTCGTTCCGCCAGGAATTCAACTTCAGTATCATCGCCAAGCTGCCAGCTCTCATGCGGCGCCTCGGCCCATGCGGGTTTCCATGCCTCCTCCGCCACCCGCGCCTCGACATAGAAAAAACTGAGAAACCCGTTGAACAGCATCATCATTATGATCTGCGCGAAAATAACCAGGATGATCTCCAGAGGGAATACGGCGAGCATGGCCATCGGGGATATCCAGGCCAAGCCAGCGCTCATGAGCCCAACCAGCATCTGGCCGGCCATCATCGCCAGCCCCACCAATACTACCAGCAATAGTAAATTCCAGATGATAGACATTCGCCTTCCGCGTGACAGTGCGATACCCCGTAGCAGGGCCTCCCAAGGACTTACCGGTTCATTGGCCGCCACGACCGGGACCAGACTCAGGATTGGGATAATGACGATAATTGTCAGAGTCATAGTAATGGCCAGAGCTGGTATAAACCATGAAGCCGAGTTGTAGAACATGACCAGAGGAATGAGTAAAGCCATCTGGATCAATATGACAATCAGAAGGGTGAGCGCCGCGGCGCCCAGAAAATCGGGCATACGATGAAAGGCGCCGGATATCAGCGCCCGAACAGGGGGTCTGCCTCCCTTTTCCATGAATCGCAGGGGCAACTGCAGGAATGCCGCCTGCAGCCAGGTTGCGGCCAGACTGACAATCATTAGATCGGTCAGCACTGCAACGGCAATGCCGGGGGAATTTAAGAGATGCGCCATACCTGACAAAGGATCCGCGCCCTGCCCGCTCAGCACACTCATATCTACGCCGGCAACCATGGATGTAATCAACATGCTTCCAGTCACCAATAACAGGTAGATAAAATTAAGCAGGATAAGGCTCCAGAACGAACGCCATGTGATACGCAACGTCCATTTCAATCGCCGCCAGAATCCCAGTGGCGCAGGCCGGCTAGTGGAAATGGAAGCCGTGTGTTCAGGGGAAGAAGTCCCGGGTAAATGAGACCGATTTTCCGGCAGCGCTTCCGACGGCTCCATTCCTTTCACCGACTGGGAAGTCTCAGTCATGGACTGCAAGCACATGGTTGCACCTGCCGCCTCCAGATAATGCCGAAGTCTTTCGGCTTCCCGCACGGCCAGACCAGAGACAAGCAGGACAGGGAGTGAAGTCAGACGGGCAGACAACGCCTCGGCTGGCTTGCCGGAGATCCGCGCCAGGCGATTCAGAAGTTCTTCCACCCGGCCTTCATTGAACCCGGTCAGGTAGACCTTGATTTTCTCCCCCATAGCAGCCTCCGATACAACAATTCCCAAATGACGACTTGCCAAGTTAAGCTTGACTGTTAACTGGTTCTAGTCAAATCCGACATTCTGATTCAGAGTTCAGATGTGGTCTACATGCTGCGTGAATTCGTAAAATGGGAAGCGGCGAGCGGCGTGCTGCTTCTTCTTGCCGCCTTGCTGGCCATGGTCGTAGAGAACAGTCCGATGAAGCCCCTTTATGACGCCATGCTCGACATCCCGATCGAAATCAGGGTGGCTTCATTTGAATTGGCAAAGCCGCTGCTGCTCTGGATCAATGACGGGCTGATGGTCATCTTTTTCTTCCTGATTGGGCTGGAAGTGAAACGTGAAATGATTCGAGGCGCACTTTCTGAACCCGACCAGGTCCGATTGCCCGTTATCGCAGCCATCGGCGGCATGCTCGCACCTGCCTTGATCTATGTAGCATTCAACTACAGTGATCCGGTTGCGCTGAAGGGATGGGCCATTCCATCAGCTACCGATATCGCATTTGCGCTGGGAGTGCTGACACTCCTCGGTAAGCGAGTTCCGGGCAGTCTTAAACTGTTCCTGCTCACACTGGCCATTGTCGATGATCTGGGGGCGATCATCATTATCGCGCTATTCTACAGTAATGAGCTTTCACTGACCTCTTTGTTCATTGCGGCGGCAACTCTCGTAACATTGTTTGCGCTAAACAGGAAAGGAATCCGGGCCATAACTCCATATATTATGATTGGCGTTCTGCTTTGGGTAGCCGTACTGAAATCCGGCGTTCATGCAACGTTGGCCGGGGTCCTTCTGGCCATATTTATTCCGTTAGAGCCCGCATCCAAGGGTCAAAAGTCACCATTGGAAAGGCTTGAAAATAACCTTCATCCCTACGTGGCCTTCGGCATTCTCCCCCTGTTCGCCTTTGCCAATACCGGCGTTTCATTGCACGGTTTATCCCTCTCATCTCTCATTGATCCCATTCCTCTTGGCATTGCCGCCGGTCTTTTTATTGGCAATCAGTGCGGAGTGCTTGGTTTTTGCTGGATTGCCACCAGGCTGGGACTGGCCCGGCTGCCTCGAAATGTCACCTGGACGCAAATGTATGGCGCCGCCCTGCTTTGTGGTATCGGCTTTACCATGAGCCTTTTCATCGCCTCACTGGCGTTTGAACAGAGCGGCGCCGGTTCTGTAATGGTCGACCGGCTTGGTATTCTTGTCGGCTCTACGCTTTCAGGTATCGCCGGTTTTGTGGTATTGCGCCGAACAATCCGGCCAAGCCATTAACCCGCAACTTGTATGAAGACCATGCTTTTAGAAGCTTGATTGGTTACAATGCGCCCAAACGGGGCCGTAGCTCAGATGGGAGAGCGTCGCGTTCGCAATGCGAAGGTCGGGAGTTCGATTACCCCCGGCTCCACCAGTTCCGTAGTGGTCTTTTTCAGAACGTCACGATAATCGCCCGGCAATCTTCCCTCCAGCGACAACTTTCATGTCAG
>CAZQZF010000087.1:0-8363 GCA_964597745.1 uncultured Zetaproteobacteria bacterium | reverse complement strand
CCTCTGTGACGATCATTTCCCTTGCGTACTCTTCGATAAGGACGGATTTCCCCTCAGATACCCTCAGCAATTCATGGTAGGCGACAACGGCGCCCTGTTCGTGTTCGAGGCTCTCGCGCAAAATATCACCGATGTCGTGTTTTTCCGTTTCCAGCAAGGCCCCGATTTTTAGGGATGGATGCCCACCAAGCAGGGTGATCATTTCTCCAGCCCTGTGCGCATGGGCAAGGCTTTCGGTGGCATTGTCCTTTAACCAGGAAATGATGGGTATCCGGCTATAGCCAAAAACCATCAAAGCATAGTGCGTGTAACGTACGACCCCTGCCAATTCAAGTTCCAGAATCTGATTCAGAACTTTTACTGTTTTTTCTTTGTCTTGCTCAATCATGTGGCTCTCCTGTATTCAAACTGTGTATTTCAGTGATGTCGGCCACCCTGGGCTGGGATATATAACCTGCTGGGCGAGCACTATTATGTTGGATTGTTTTGTATGGTCAATGGCGCGTTATTTGGTCAGCAGCTCTCGGAATGTGGTGGCATTGCCTGGAGCAAAGGCGTTGCTGTCATTGTTGAAATAGACCCATGCGTAGTCGGTTTGTGCATCCTTAATGCGCCGGCTCCATTCAGCCAGCTCCTGCTCGCTGTAGTTTTGCACATACCACGGATTACCATGCAGTCGCAGATAGAGATCAGATGTGGTGACAATTAGATTATCAGGCAGTCCCGGTGCGGAGACAGCGCAAAAACCAACCTGTTTTTCACACAGGGCTTCATAAACCTCCTGCCGCCACCAACTGGTATGGCGGAACTCGATGATATTGTGAAAACCCGGGCTCATGCCGCCCAGTACGCGGGTCAGCATCTCCTTCGAAAAGGGCAGGCTGGGCGGCAGCTGAAACAGGAGACAGCCAAGCCTTTCCCTTAACCCTGCCAGTACATGGTACAAATCTTCCAGCAATTTCTCGCAATCATGAAAGCGTTTCTGATGTGTGATTAGCCGCGGGGCCTTCACTGAGTAGGTAAAACCGGCCGGTGCCTGTCGATACCAGCGTCGGACGGCTGATTCGGTCGGAAAGCGGTAAAAACTGGCGTTGATCTCGACCGTATCAAACTGCTTGGCATAGAAGGCAAACCAGCGCGAAGTAGAGAGGCTTTCCGGATAGAACAATCCCTGCCAGTGTTGGTAATAGTAGCCGGAACAACCGATGTAGATACGCATGGTTCAAGCCCGATCGGCGGCCGAAAATTCGTCATTCCCTCCCAAGCTCCAGTGCAACAGTTCCATATAAGACAATCTGCTCTCAGGTGAGCAGAATGGCAACGATACCGGTAAGGAAAATACCGTCGAAGGTGCCGGCGCCTCCGATGGAAGCGATGGGAGCTCCAAGTCTGGGGATGTCCCGCAAACGCAGCAGGTCGGCACCGATCAATACGCCCAGCGTGCCGCAGATATAGGCGAGTGGCGCGGCTAGTTCGCGATCCACGGAAATGGCCACGATGGCGGCGGCAACCGGCGCGACCAGTGGCGGCATACCAATGCCAATGCCCGGCACCAGGCGACTCAGAAAGTAACAGACAGCGGAAACAATACTGATGGCCAGCAATAGTTCCTGTGCAGTGAGCGGAAATCGATAAATCAGACTCGCTGAAAATATCAGCGGCACAATGCAGCCACCGGCATTGACGGCAATCATCGTGCGACCGATGAACGGTAGCGCCGGCATGCGCAGCAGGCTTCTCGGTTTGAAGGACTCAAATTCGGATTCGGGCTTCTCGGCCTTGATTGAGACAATCGGCAGATTCAGAGCGCTGCCGAACAGTGAGGCAAACAACAGCAGCATACCTTGCGATGTGGATAGGCCCAGTTTCTCGAAGGCGAGTGCCAGCAATCCCAGTTGGACAAAGAACAGCAGGAAAACCAGCAGCATGACAAAGACGAGCAGGTGCAGGGGTGAAAATGGGCTGCGCATGCCACCATTGTAGCCTATCTGTCGGGATAGGGCTGCAATGAGCATGGTGAATTCCGGGATTATGATTATGAAATTTTTGGGGACTGTATACCTATTTCCAGTATGTGGAGCCACTTGCAAAACCCGTGAGCGGCGATCGGCTTCCCCACTTAGGCCCATTTCCGAGCTGGAATTTGATTCGGGGCATCCATGCCCCTCACCCTGCGGGCGACTTTCAGCCGTCCAAACGGCTGTCCTGCCTTTTTGTGATTCGGGATATACGGACGACTAACCGCCACATAGATTAACGAAAACCGTGCCTGGCGATTTATGAATAGTGCAGGCTAGGGAGCTAATTGCCGATTTTCTAATGAGGCAACAGCCAGAGACTTGTCTACCAGTCGCAGGGTAAGCAATTTGCCTGTACCTGCCGGATTTGGACCCATATAGACAGCAAAATTACTTTGCCCCAAGCGGGTGGGAATAAGCACTCGCATAGGCTTATTAAACGCTGCTTTCCATGAATCAAGATTCACCATATATATGGCGCAACGTACAAACTGACCCGCAGCCTGCACACGATGGTAACCGACACGTTTCGCCACGAGTTCGTACACCTTGCCATCATCATAGTTGATGGCCCTAAAAGACATCTCGTCAGCTTTACCCGATGCCTGAAACCCGAGCAGGACTTGCGGCAAGGCGCCCAGATCACGCAGGTTTGCCTGATAAATCTTGCGCTCAAAATACTCATTTTTACTTCGGCGACGGTAGATGTGTGGTTTCTTTGCATCCAAGCTGTAGGTAATTTCCACGGTTCGGTGCAGGACATGATTGACGCGCTTGGTATAAAGGGGCGCTCCGTCACTGCTTCGAATGTAATGCTCAGCTCTGATCTGCGGGCAATCCAGAGTGATCCGCCAGGCAGAGATTCCATGAAAGGAAACGGCATTGACTTGATAGCTCAGAGCATTGGGCTTGCTTGCGGCAGTTGTCTCTTGATGCCATTCGGAATAGATAAAATTGCCGCTAACGGCGGCAATCCCTGACACATCATCAGCGGCAATAGCGGCTTGCGAAGCAAGTAGCATAAACGTGAAACCCAGTAGCAAACAGATCGTTCCGGCAAGCCGCATCATTAACCTCCTGCGCTGAACAGAACCATTGATAGCCATTAATCAGTCCGTTTCCAAGAAATCACTGCACTTGTTGTGCCAGAATGCCACAAGCGGCAATTGGTTCTGATTAGATTTGATGGCTTCGTAAAAAGTTATCATCGCGCCCATGGATGGACTTTTTACGATATAATCAAATATGTTCCCTTGTCTTATGGAAGGCGATGTCGGGCCAGTTCTCCATCGTGTGTTTCAGTATCCATGGACTTGGGGCCAGATAGGCCAGATAGCCATCGCTATCCTCAGCCAGATTTGATTCAAACCGCCGTTTAAATTCCTCCATTTTCCTTGCATTGCTACTACTTATCCATCGCGCAACCTGAAAATCCGTTCCCACATAATCGGCATCCACCCTGTACTCGGACCTCAGTCTGCCGACTGTTACATCAAACTGCAGGACGCCGACCGCTCCCAGGATGTAATCCCCCCCCAGCAATGTCCTGAATATCTGTACGGCGCCCTCTTCCGAGAGTTGAAACAGCCCTTTATGCAACTGTTTGCGCTTCATCGGGTCTCTCAGGCGCACACGCCGAAACAGTTCGGGGGCAAAGTTTGGAATTCCTGTAAATTTCAGCACTTCTTTCGTGGTCAATGTATCACCGATCCTGATCGTACCGTGGTTATGAATGCCGATGATGTCGCCGGGATAGGCCTCTTCGATGGATGTTCGATCCTGGGCCATGAAGATTATTGCATTGGCCAGCTTCACATCCTTGCCCAGGCGATGGTGGCGAACAGTCATGCCTTTGCTGAATTTTCCGGAGCAAATGCGGAAAAAGGCGATGCGATCCCTGTGCGCGGCGTCCATATTGGCCTGAATCTTGAAGGCGAAGGCGGAGAAATCCTTTTCATCCGGCCTTACAATGCGTTCGACCGCATGGCGCGGAGTTGGAGGGGGCGCCAGTTCAACAAAGGCGTCAAGCAGTTCCCTGATGCCGAAGTTATTGATAGCGCTGCCAAAAAACACCGGCGTCTGCGCCCCCTTCAGAAAGTGTTTCAGTTCAAACGGGTTGGCCGCCCCTTCCAGCAATTCAATATCCTCACGCAGGTGATCGGCCTGCATGCCAAGCAGTTTATCCAGACGGGAATCATTCAGGTCCTCAACACGGATCGCTTCAAAGCTGGCGGTCTCACTCCCGGCCGTGAATAGCATGAGTTCCTTTCTATACAGGTTATATACGCCATGAAACGACTTACCCATGCCAATGGGCCAGGACATGGGCGTACACTCGATCTGGAGCTTGTCCTCTATTTCAGCAAGTAGATCCAGGGGGGGATAACCTTCCCGATCCAGTTTATTGATAAAAGTAACAATGGGCGTGTTCCGCATACGACAGATTTCCATCAATTTCCCGGTTTGCGCTTCAACGCCCTTGGCGGAGTCGATGACCATCATGGCTGAATCCACGGCGGTGAGCACCCTGTAGGTATCCTCCGAAAAATCCTGGTGGCCCGGGGTGTCAAGCAGATTGATTTCATAATCCCGGTAATTAAATTTCATGACTGATGAGGCCACGGAAATCCCGCGTTCCCGTTCAATCTTCATCCAGTCGCTGGTGGCATGACGCGCGGCCTTTCTGGCCCGGACTGCACCGGCCATTTGAATGGCCCCGCCAAATAACAACAGCTTCTCAGTCAATGTCGTCTTGCCGGCATCCGGATGTGAAATAATCCCGAATGTGCGTCGTTTTTGTATTTCAGTTATCAGACTCATAGGCGGAGAAGTATACCTTTTTCCAGCCCGTCCGGCATAGCGCCCAGCCATGCGTACTGTGCTCGAGCAACAGGCGGTTAAAAAATTTTAACGCGTACCGGGGTTACGCCTTGAGAACCGGGTAACTTGAAGGCAGTGAAGACAACAACAATACGAAGCCTGGCACCGAACTTGGCCGAAGACAGACGTTTAATATCGCATTGTGAACAGGGCACCTGAATTTTCAAGGTAGCCATTTATTTTGTAAGGGGATATTGTCTCGTCGTTATGATGCTTCCCCTCAATGATGGGTGATCACCCGTGATCACAAGCCAGAATTCGAACAAGAAATTCCAGACCGTCTTTGATGAGGCTCCAATATCTCTATGGAATGAGGATTTCTCGGAAATAAAGAAATTCCTTGATCAGTTAAAGGCATCTGGAGTAGATGACCTGAGATCCCACTGTAAAAGCCACCCGGAAGTAGTGTATGAATGTGTTAAGAAGGCCAGGGTTATTGACGTCAATAAGGCCACGTTGAATCTGTATAAAGCAAAAAATAAAAAAGACTTGTTAGCGGGAATAGATAAAACTTTTACCGAAGAATCCTTTGACATCTTCAGGGAGGAACTGCTTGCCCTGGCTGAGGGCAACACAAGCATTGCCAGTGAAGCGGTCACAAAAACGCTGACGGGTGAACGGGTTGATATCATCATCCAGGTCACGATAGCGCCAGGATATAAGGATACCTGGGCTCATGTTCTGGTGGCGATTACCGACATCACCGAGCGCGCTCAGACTGAAGAAAAATTCAGGCTTTTGGCCACCAAGTCACTGGTGGGTATTTACATTATTCAGGATGGTGTTTTTAAATACGTCAATCCCAGGCTGGCGAAAATATTCGGCTACAGCGAGAAAGAACTTATCGACCTCATGGGTCCGAAGCAGTTGACTTTTGAGGAGGACTGGCCCACGGCCTCCGAAAATCTCCGCAGGCGCATGGAGGGCAAAGAAAAAAGTATCCACTACACATTCAGGGGTATAACCAGGAAAGGAAAAATCATTGACATCGAGGCCTTTGGATCAGTGATGCTTTATCTGGGAAAACCGGCAGTGATAGGCACATTGCTGGATATAACTGATCACAAGCAGGCCGAGATGAAGCTAAAGCATTCCAACCGGGCGCTGAAGACTTTGAGCGCCTGCAATCGAGTGCTTATACATGCAGAGGATGAGACTCAGTTTCTCAATGGCATATGCCATGCCATCGTTGGGCAAGGTGGCTACAAGCTCGCGTGGATCGGACACGCCGAGCATGATAGAGCCAGACACGTACGCCCGGTTGCACAAGCCGGGTTTAATGAAGGATACCTGGAATCGTTGAACATAAGCTGGGCTGATACGAAAAGAGGCCGTGGCCCTACAGGGATAGCCATTCGCACCCGGAAACCAAGCATGGCGCAGAATATTCAGGAGGATCCCCGGTTTTCACCATGGCGGCAAGCCGCTCTGCAGCATGGCTACCAGTCATCCATCGCGCTTCCCATCATGGTCGATGATGAGATGTTTGGTGCATTGAATGTTTATGCGTCAGAGCCGCATGCCTTCATTGAAAACGAAGTAAATTTATTAGCGGAATTGGCAGATGATATAGGGTACGGTATTTCGATGCTCCGCCTGCAAGAGAGACGATTCCAGGCCGAAGAATTGCTGCAAAAAAGCGAGCGGCAATATCACGAAATCATCAAAACAGCACGCGATGCCTTTGTCGGCATGGATACTGACGGCAACATCACCGACTGGAATCCACAGGCCGAAGCCATATTCGGCTGGAGGCGCACGGAAATCCTCGGCCAGCCAGTCAGCGAAACCATTGTCCCTCCTGAGTCAAGAAAGAAGCACGAGCAGGGCTTGAAGCATTACCTGGCCACTGGTGAAGGTTCTCTTATTGACCGGACGGTTGAAATCACTGCGCAGCACCACGATGGTCACACGTTCCCGGTGGATTTATCCATCGTTCCTATGCAAACGAACGGCACCAAAAGATTCAATGCTTTTATCCGCGATATCAGCGTACGATATGAGGCACAACAAAACCTGAAAGCAAGCCTTACCGGCTCTATTGTGGCTATATCCAGAGCGGTCGAAGCCCGGGATCCTTACACGGCAGGTCATCAACAGCGCGTCTCTCAGCTTGCTTGCTGCATCGCCCGAGAGATGGGGCTGGACGGTGAGCGGATCAATGGACTGAGAATGGGCGCCACCATCCACGACATCGGCAAGATTCACCTGCCGGCCGAGATACTGAGCAAGCCGACAAAATTAACCAAAATGGAATTTGAACTTATCAAAACCCATTGCCAGGTCGGATATGATATCCTGAAAGACATCCCCTTCCCCTGGCCTGTGGTGGATATCGCCTGGCAGCACCATGAACGTCTGGATGGCACAGGCTATCCTCAGGGACTGAAAGGCGATGAAATATGCTTGGAGGCGCGAATTGTGGCCGTTGCGGATGTAGTCGAGGCGATATCCAGCCATAGACCCTATCGGCCCGCTCTGGGCATGGATGTTGCGTTGAAAGAAATCGAAACACATCGTGGCAAATGGTATGATGCGGATGTCGTAGATGTATGTCTAAAACTCATTAACGAAGGAGGATTCAGTTTCAAAAGTTAATCCAGTGCCCATACTGAATATCCCGACTGCCTTTGATAATAATGTCGGTAAGCGGGTCAACGCCTGAAAAGAGGTGGAGTCCGATAAATGAAAGGCTAATTCCTGATAGCTTAATTGCCGGTCGAGCCTGAGGTGTAAAGGATAAACAGCGGATGCTCAGCGCCAAGCTCGGTGGCTGGGCAATGCCCGGATTGCCCAGCCAAGGCATCCTGCCAGTAAAGATCGCGTCCGTTTTGCATGGTCACAGGATTGCCGCACCGCCTGACAACCATAATGTGTCGCACACCATGATTATCTGTGGCCAAGGCTTCATCCACCCTGGGTTTCAGAGGTTGAATCCCTCCCTTCCGGTATCCGCCATCGACCGTGATGACCACTTTTGCGTTCGCCCAGCGCTTGGGACGAGAAAACGCTGAATACAACCGAGAGGGGAGCACCGATGCGGGCACAGGCCAGTATGGCCACGGCCACTTCCGGGTTGTCCGGCGGAGCAAAGCTGTGCTGTTCGTTCAGCAGGGATTCAATATGTTCGATGGTATCTGTTTTCACCCGATACCCAAACAATCAAAGTCAGATACATGGACATTCCCTCTTTCATTCGGGAAAGTAATCTTCCGCATTGCATTCATCTTTCCAGGCGCAATACTCTCTCCATTCAGGCTTGCACCACTTCGTATTGTAGCATGGCGTATGTCCTTCTTTCACTTGAATAGCGCGAATAAGGGCCGTCCTTTCCATCTGTTCCACGCCTTCAATATCAAGTTTGGTGGCTCGCTGGCGGATTTCTTTTATTGGGATCATTCTTGCCTCCTACTACTTAGTCAGCCCTGAATAAGTCATAAGTTATTGTAACGTATGGAACATTTT
>CAZQZF010000086.1:0-8405 GCA_964597745.1 uncultured Zetaproteobacteria bacterium | reverse complement strand
CTTATCACCAACAAGGTGACGACGCATTTTTTCATTACGCCCTTCAAATCAACATATTACACTCTGCACGCACTTCCAACTGCTTTTTCTAGGATGATGATGGAGCGGCTGTATCCGGCCAGAGGTTCAACTGACTGATGGCCATCTATCTCTGGCAGGGCAAGACGCGACAGGGTCTGGAACGCAACGGTGAACTCGATGCGGCTAGTAAGGTCGTCGCCATTGCCATGCTCCGGCGTCAGGGGTTGATTGATCCCAGGGTCAAGCGGAAGCCGATTGAGATCAATATATTTCCCAAGAAGATCACCGGCAAGGAGATGACAGTTTTTTTTCGTCAATTGTCGACAATGATCAAGGCGGGCCTGCCGCTGGTGCAAAGCTTTGCGCTGGCGGAACGGGGATCTGAAAACAGGGCGTTAAAGAAGCTGCTGAACAGTTTGCGTACGGAGCTTGAGCATGGTTCGCCGCTGGGAGAGACTCTGCGCCAGTACCCGAAACATTTTGACCGCCTGACCTGTTCCCTCGTAGAGGCGGGAGAGCAGGGCGGTATCCTGGATACGATCCTGTTGCGCATCAGCGAATATAAGGAAAAGGCGCAGGCCCTGAGCGGCAAGATCAAGTCGGCCATGGTTTATCCCACAACTATCATCATCGTCTCCTTCATTGTGACGGCAATCCTTATGATCTTTGTGATTCCTGTCTTTACCGAACTGTTCTCCTCTTTCGGGGCCGACCTGCCTGCGCCCACAAAGGTTGCGATTGCTATTTCCAACGCCTTTGTCAAATACTGGTATCTTGTTCTCGGCCTGCCAATTGTCCTTGTCTTCGCGATACGTTATCTGTACAAGACGCCTCAGGGCAGGTATCAGCTGGACAAGCTGCTGCTGAACCTGCCGATATTGGGAAATGTCCTGCGCAAGGCGGCAGTGGCGCGTTTTTGCCGGACCTTCTCCACCATGCTGGCTGCCGGCGTGCCCATACTCAATGCCCTGGATACGGTGGCCGAGACCTCAGGCAACATGGTGATTGAAAGGGTTGTTCTTGCCTCCAAGGAGGATATTTCACATGGCAATCCATTGACCTCAGCCCTGGAGAAGAGCGGCGTATTTCCCTATATGGTGACACAGATGATCTCGATCGGGGAACATGCCGGCGCCATGGAGGATATGATGAGCAAGGTTGCGGACTTCTATGAAGAAGAGGTTGATGCTGCTGTGTCGGCCATGACGTCATTGATGGAGCCGGCTATCATGGTCTTCCTTGGCATCGTAATTGGAGGCCTGGTCATTGCCATGTACATGCCGATCTTCCAGATGGCATCAGTGATTTGATTCAGTTCAGGAGGTTTTCATGACATCATTGGCCGACAAGCCATGTGTTCCGTGTCAGGGCGGAATCCCTCCCCTGGGGAGAGAGCTGGCGGAGGTCTATCTCACCAGCTGTCCGGGGTGGGAGTTGATTGACGATGCGGGGAAGCTCAGCCGTACGTTCCGGTTCGGTAATTTTACCGAGGCCCAGGCCTTTGCCAACCGCGTAGGGGAGATTTCAGAGGTCGAGAGCCATCACCCGGTGATCAGCTACAGTTGGGGATGGTGTACGGTCGTGTTTTATACGCACAAAATCGATGGTCTGCATGAAAATGACTTCATCATGGCAGCCAGGGTGAATGCGATACAAGACGTAAAAAATTCATCATAAAATACCGCCAAAGGGAGGAGATTTCGGCGTGAATTTTCAGGATCTGGTACTGACCCTGCAGAACTACTGGGCCAAATGCGACTGCGTGGTGCAACAACCCTATGATCGTCCCATGGGAGCAGGGACCTTTCACCCCGCCACCTTTCTGCGTTCACTGGATAACAGGCCATGGAATACGGCCTATGTTCAGCCCTGCCGCCGTCCGGCGGATGGCCGCTACGGCGAAAATCCCAATCGCCTGCAGCAGTATTATCAGTTCCAGGTAGTGCTGAAGCCAGCGCCCGAAGACATCATTGATCTCTACTTGGGCTCCCTGGATGAGATCGGTATCGACAGGACGATGCATGATATCCGCTTTGTTGAAGATGATTGGGAATCCCCGACGCTCGGGGCCTGGGGCCTGGGCTGGGAGGTGTGGCTCAATGGCATGGAGATCACCCAGTTTACCTATTTTCAGCAGGTTGGCGGTATTGAGCTCGGTCAGACGCCGGGTGAAATCACCTATGGCCTGGAGCGCCTGGCCATGTACCTGCAGGGCGTGGAAAATGTCTTTGACCTGGTCTGGGTGGAGACGGAGGCAGGGGAAAAGGTGACCTATGGCGAGGTCTTCCACCGGAATGAGGTTGAATTTTCGGCCTACAATTTTGATGAATCCGATGCGAAATGGTTGCACGAGCAGTTCGATCGCGCCGAGCTTGAATGCAGACGGTTAACCGGCAGGGGACTGGTGTTGCCCGCCTATGAGGAGATCATGAATGCCAGCCATGCATTTAATCTGCTCGATGCGCGTGGGGCGATCTCGGTTGCCGAGCGGCAACGCTTTATCGGACGGGTGCGGGGTCTGGCCAGGCTCGTGGCCCGCGCCTATGCCGGCGTCTCCGAATGAGCGGATCAGAGATGCAGCCCCTGTTGATCGAGATCGGGACCGAGGAGATGCCTGCCGGCGTCTCTCTTCGGCTGGGCGAGGCCCTGCGGCGGGCCGTTGAAGCGCTGTTCGCTGGTGCCTCTATTGAATCCGGACCATTGCATTCGGGCGTGACGCCGCGCCGCCTGCTGTTGCATATCCCTGACTGCCCTGTCATGCAGGCGGACCGTCAGGAGACGGTCTGGGGTCCGCCGGATCGGGTGGCGTTCAGGGACGGTTCCCCGACAAAGGCTGCGGAGGGATTTGCCAGAAAGGTTGGCCTGCCCCTGGACAATTTCACCCTTGAAGAGAGGGGAGATGGCAAGGGGCGATACATGCGGGCCGTACGTCGGGTCAGGGGCCGGGGTGTATCTGATATCCTGGCCGAAGCTATGCCCGACATCCTGCGCAAGTTGCCTGCTCCCAAGGCAATGAGGTGGCGGCAGGGGGCCGCCAGGACGGATGCCTTTATCCGTCCCATCCGCTGGATTGTCGCCAGACTAGGCGATGCCGTGATTCCCTTCTCATATGCGGGCGTTGATGCCGGCAGGGAGAGCGCCGGCCATCGAGTCCATGGCGGACGGGGTGAACTGGATGTTCACGATCCGTTCGGCTGGCTCTATCGGCAGGGCGTCATTGCCCGCCGTGATCAGCGGAAGCAGTTGATCATGGAGCAGCTCGCATCTGTTGCCGCCGGCGCGGGCGTTGAGGTTGTGGATGACGAGGCCCTGCTTGATGAGGTAGTCGACCTGACCGAATGGCCACAGGTGCTGGCCGGCCGCTATGATGAACAGTTCCTGCGTCTGCCGGCGGAGGTAAGCCGCATTGAGCTGAAACATCATCAGCGCTGTTTTGCCGCCAGAATGGCGGATGGGGGGGTAAGCAATCTCTTTTTTGCGGTGGCCAACATCGAATCAAAAGAACCGTCCGTGGTTGCCGCCGGCAATGAGCGCGTGGTCAATGCCAGGCTTGCCGATGCCGCCTTCTATTTTGACCGTGATCCGAAGGAGACGCTCGAGCAGCGTACCGGCAGGCTGAATTCAGTGGTCTTCCAGGAGGGGCTGGGTATGGTTGGAGACCAGATTCAGCGCATTCGCGCCTTCATCCTTGATAATGCGGAAGGCCTCGGCGTGGATACAAACACGGCGCAGCGCGCCGCCTATCTGTGTAAATCCGATTTAACGACCGGGCTGGTTGGGGAGTTTCCCGAACTACAAGGCTATATGGGCGGAATTTATGCCCGCATGAATGGCGAGGGTCCCGAGGTGGCGGAGGCCATTGCGGAGCATTACCGGCCGCAGAGCGCCGAAGATGCCCTGCCGGAGAGTCCGATTGCCTGCGCCATCGGTATTGCCGAACGCACCGACAAGCTGCTTGGTTATTTCCACATTGGCCGTATTTCTACGGCCAGCGCCGATCCCTACGCGCTTCGCCGCTCGGCCATCGGTTTGATCCGCCTGCTGGTTGAAAAGGGTCAGGAGATTGATATGAGCCTGCCCGGACTGATTGATGAATCCGCCCGGCAGTGGAATCAGCAACGTGTGACGATCAGTATATCGGATGAGACAAAACAGGCCGTCTACGCCTTTATCATTGAGCGCCTGCTGGTCATGGCAGAACGCCTCAAGATGTCCCGTCCGGCTATTGAGGCGGCTCTGGGTTCCAGTATCCATCGGCCCATGCACCTGGGCGCCATACGCATCCGGGCCCTGATGCAATATATCCGGACCGGGGCCGGACAGGCCGTGGCCGAGGTGCATAAACGCACGAACAATATCCTGAAGAATAAGGTTCTGAGCCGGCAATCGGTCGATGAGGAACTACTTTCGGAGGATGCCGAGAAGGCGCTGTATGCCGCCCTTCGGAAGGCAGAGAGCTTGATCCCGGCGGATACGATTGAGGCCGAACTGAATGCGCTGGCCGAGTTGCGCGGGCCGGTGGATCGTTTCTTTACCGATGTCATGGTCATGGTGGATGATGACAGGATACGTAATAATCGCCTCGCCCTGCTTGTCAGACTGCGCGAGTTGTTGCTGCTTGTGGCGGATTTTTCGTGTCTGCCTGTGACTGGAGATACAGAGGTAAAGCCGGCGGCTGTTAGTAAGGCTTGAATGGTTTTTCCCGATATTGAAACACTGACCGGTCTCTTGGCCGCCTGGATGTTGCTGGTGCTGGCTAGCCTGTGGGCGCATAGGGAAAAACTTGGCCTGAGCAGACGCATGTTTGTCGCCTCCGTACGCGGTCTTGTTCAGTTGCTGGCGCTGGCTTCAATCCTGCAATACATCTTCGATATTCAGCATGTAGCTGTGAAAATCTCCATCATCATCCTGCTCTGCCTGATTGCAGCGCGCGTAAGCGCCGGCCATTTTAACCAGGTCAGACAGGCATGGATGGCGGCCACTGTGGGTCTTATAGTTGCCAGTATCTTCAGCCTTCCATGGCTAGTTATGACCGGTACGATCAGCGCAAAAACCAGCTCCCTGATTCCCCTGGCCAGCATGGTAATTGCCAATGCCATGAATGCCGTTTCCCTGATGCTGGATCGCATCAATAGTGGGCAGAATTATGTTTCCGGTATCCAGGGCGCGCTCATTCCGCCTGTGGACAGCCTGCGCGTCGTTGGTCTGGTGCATATGCCGGGCATCTTTGTCGGCATGCTGCTGGCCGGCGCCAATCCGGTTACCGCCGCCAGCGCACAGCTGGTTGTGCTGTATATGATCGTGGCCTCAACATTCAGCGCCTGCATTGCCAGCTGGCATATGTTGAACTGGTTGCAGCACAGGCGCCTATGCGCCTGAAGCGAATTGAACTGGCCGGGTTCAAGTCCTTCGTTGATCCAACTCGAATCGAACTTGGGGATGGTATCACAGTTGTTGTTGGTCCCAACGGTTGTGGAAAATCCAATATCATCGATGCCATTCGCTGGGTTCTGGGCGAACATTCAGCCAGGCAGCTGCGCGGCGGCGTGATGGATGACCTGATCTTTCAGGGATCATCAACCCGTCCCCAGGTTTCTCTGTGCGATGTGGAACTGACTTTTACCGCCGACAGCGGCCAGCTTCCCGCTCCCTACCACGAATCCAATGAAATCAGCGTGCGCCGTCGCATGAACAGGGAGTCGGGTTCGGATGCCTATATCAATGGCAAGATGGTGCGTTTGAAGGATGTCATTGACCTGTTTCTTGATACCGGTGTTTCCAGCCATGCCTATGCGGTCGTAGAACAGGGATCAATCTCTCGCATGATCAGCGCCAAACCCGAGGAACGCCGGTTAATCCTGGAAGAAGCGGCCGGTATCATGAAGTACCGTACCAGGCGCCGTGAAACGGAACGCAAGATGGAAGACACAAGACAGAATCTTGAACGGGTGATGGATCTGCTGGAGGAGGTTCGATCCCAGTGCCGCAGTCTTAGACGGCAGGCATCGAGGGCTGAGCGTTTCAAGATATTACAGGATGAATTTGAGGAATACAGGGCCATGAGCATGGGCATGCGCTATCAGAAAATGCAGCAGGACTGCTCCCTTATCGATCGGGAACATGCCGAGGCAAGACGGGCCGAAGACCAGCTCAACCGGCAACTGGCAGGCATGGAACGGGAACTAAATAAAAAACGGGACGATCTGATCCAGCACGAGGACCGGATTCAGGCCGTGCAGGACGCAGTACGTGCCGCCGAAATCCATCAAGCTGAAATCCAGAGAACAATCGAGCAGCTTGCCGGGCAACGCCGGTTGCTGGAAGAACGGCAGGCTCATCTTGAACAGCGACTGGCCGAAAGCAGGATCCGCATCAAGTCTTTGACCGAAGAACTATCACGTCTGGATCAGCAGGTCGATGAGACTGCCCTGACCGGGTTAGCGGAACGGTGCAGTCAATTGGAGCAGGATGTCGCCAATGCCCGGGAGCGCTGCCAACTACTGGGTCAGCAGCGTGATCAGTCCCTGGCAGAACTCGAGAGGCTCAAAAGCGATCAGACCTCCCTGAAGCAGCGGCGCCAGCATGCGGAATCCGCCTTGAAACGCCTGACCGAACGCCAGCAGATTATCAGGGAACGCCAGGAGCAGATAAACAGACAGGCCATGGATACGCAGCAAAGGCTGGAGCATTGCCGGCGTCTGGAGGCGCTGGCGCAGCAGGACTTCGATCGATCCGGGATAGATCAAAGCAAACGGAAAGCCGCGGTTGAGGCAAGCCGGAGCAGGAAGACGCAGGCTGAGACCAAGATGAATGCCAGCAGGAGTCGCGTCCGTCAACTGGCCGGCGAACTTGAAGAGATTGCAGCACGCCTTGCTACCGATAACATCAGCAACGAAGTTCGGACATCCATGCGTGATATGGGGTTGAAGTGGGTGGACGAAGAATTGAATGTTCCCGAAGGCCTGGAACTGGCAGTAACCGCTGTCCTGAAAGGGCAGACCGCGGATGCTGTTTGTCCGGATCATGTCTCGGGCGACCTGGTGCGCGAACTTAAACAGGTGATAGTCGGTGCGCCGGTCGCTATATTTGCGGGCAGGGCAGCCGATCTGGCCAATTCAGCCTTGGCTAGCGCCCTGAACCTGGGTCAATCACATCCACTATATCCGGTCTTTTCAGCCGTGGCCCTGACTGATGATATCGTCTCCGCGCCGGAAACCCTTGCCGGGCAGCCGCAATGCATGGCAGTAGTCAGCAGGGATGGCTGGCTGATGGGCCGCGATGGCTGGTTGGTTGCGCCTTCCCGTCAACATGCCGCCCACAAGCTGGAGCTCAAGCGCCGGTTAGCCGGCCTTGAGCAGGAATTGGTGATCGCAAATCGACAGGTCAGGGAGGCCGAACTTGTATTTGAACAGGCCGAATCAGTCCTGACACAACAGAATGCGGATTGGGAAGAGGCGCATCTGGCAGGGATTGAGGCCCAGGGCCTGCTCGCAAAATCCACTGCCGACCATGAACGCTTGCAAACCGAGCAGGATGACCTGGAAACACTTCAGAAACATTTGAACTCGGAGTTTGCGGAACTGACCCTGGAAGAAGGCCAGATTAAAGAGATGTTGTCCTCTGGCATGGAAATCGACCCGAAATCTCTTACCGCTTCCGAACAGGCATTCAAACAGTTAACAGATATCCGGCAGGCCGCCGATCAGTCATTGGCGAAGTTGCGTAACGACCTGGCTGAGGCGGAACGTGAACTCGCCCTGTGCCGACAGGCTCAGGCCGCTACTCAACATGAGTTGAAGCGATGTCGGGATGAACAGAGGCGCCATCTGACCCAGATTGCCGAGGATGAACAGCGATTAAGCCAGATCAAATCGGAGCTAGCCAGGGTCGCGGAACATCTGGATATGGATGATCAACTAGCCGACGCGGTCGAACAGGTGAACGCAGCCTATCTCAGCCTGAATGAAAAACGACAGGCTGGTCATCAATTGCAACAAAAGGTATGGAATGCAGAACAGGAACTACGCAAGCTGCAGAAAGCTCTGAATCAGTCAATCGTCAACAGCCAGCAGGTCCAGCTTCGATTGACCTCGGGAAAAACCCAGCTTGAAGATTTGGCCGCGGAGATCGGGCGGCAATGCCATGTCGATGCGAAAGCGCTTGCTGAACGTTTACAAACCATGGATGAAATTCCGGATGCCATGGAAATCATCGAAAAGGCACGCCAGCTTGAGGATCGGTTATCCAGGTTCGGGCCGGTCAATCTTCTGGCGATCGATGAATATCGCCAGACATCCGAGAGGGAGGGCTTTCTTTTGGGGACTCTCTCCGATCTGTAGGCTCGTCTTCACTCGACTGGATCCACCATCATCCGTATTGACCGA
>CAZQZF010000085.1:0-8417 GCA_964597745.1 uncultured Zetaproteobacteria bacterium | reverse complement strand
GTATAGGACATCGCCTCACCCTGGCCTATGGGCGCATTAAACATGTTGAACAGACTGACCATGGTCAATCCGATCACCAACCAGAGCAAAACATTTTTCCAAATCACATTCACAGATCAATTACCTCTTTTATCGAAAACATGCGTCCAATTATCAATTTATCCTATCCTCATAATCGACATCATAACCCGGTATTCGTGAAAAGCACGTGAATCATTCCCATCACAAGGCCTGATCGATTCGTGAACAGCCACAGCAGGGATATTTACATCGTTACTTCTTTCTTTCCCAAGTGTAAACGACTTCCCTTTCGGTACAAGCGGCAGCGGCTCAAATCCAGGCCACCGCAACCACTTGTGTTCAACCAGTATTCCACCAGCAGGATATGCCTGCGACCCATCACCTTGCCCTCACCAAACAACAATGCAGTCATGCGTTGCAGCACCATGGAACGAATATAGGCTGGCTGGCCTCTCCATCGAGCCCAATCCACGGAAATCGACGCATCCTGTATAACTATGTCGATATCTTCCGCCAATTCTTGCATGGAACGGGTCAGATGCCCGGCCTGGGTAGCAAGACGGGAAAACAGTTCACAAGGCTCTGTTCCATACCGGCGCATGTGTGGAAAGATGACATGCCGGATGCGATTACGGTACAGACTGATATCCCGGTTGCTTGGGTCCTCCAGCCAGCCCAGCCCTGCTCTGGACAGCGCCTGCTCCAATTTGCACTTGGGAACGGCCAACAACGGCCGGAGCAATCTTAGACCGCCAACGCTGCGATCCACAGCCATACCCCGGCAACCGGCAACGCCTGCTCCCTGCAACAGTCTGAGAAACACGGTTTCCGCCTGATCATCCAGATGATGCCCCAGACACAGGGCCTGAACCCCCTGTTCCGCGGCCCAGCGCCGAAAAACGGCGTAACGCGCCTGGCGGGCCTCCGCTTCACGGTTCTTTTTCGTGTTGACGGAGAGCCTGCACGTATAAAATGGAATTCCCCAATCCCTGGCGCATTGCCGCAAAATCTCCGTATGGACGGCTGAAGCCCGGCGCCAGCCATGATCGATATGCCAGGCGGACGGATGCAACTGTTGCGAATAGAGGGCCAGAAGCAACGCCGTTGAGTCGGCGCCCCCGGACCATGCAACGGCCAGATGATCCGGCGCCTGCATACCGGCGAGCCAGGCTTCAGATTCAGGCAGATATGGAACAGACATACTCAATCTGGCCTCAAAGATATCAGGGTATATTCATCGTTGTAAGAATGGTATCACTGTTCATGCTATCGCGGGGGCTTACTCTTAGAGACCCCCTTAATGGTTACTTTTTATATCCTTAACACAACGGAACCCTATAAAACGTCCTACAGAATGAGGATCTATGCCTGCTCTTGAGGCGCTCCTCGCCCTTGGACCGAGGTGTACCCATGCTGCGCCTTTGACGACTCTTGTACTGCCATGCTTGTACCAGCTTGATGTCCACTCCATCACATTCCCTGCCATATCATATGCGCCATATGGACTCCTGTCCCCCTTGAACTCATTGACGGGCGCCGCAAAGTTAGAGAGTTCTAGAGGGCTATAATGAGTAATCAGCATTGCTTCAGCAGTCCTTGCCCTATGAAAGTCAAATTTTGAGCCCCATGGATAGGCCCTTCCATCTTCGCCTCTTGCCGCCTTTTCCCATTCCGCCTCTGTAGGGAGACGACCACCAGCCCACCGGCAATAAGCGCCGGCATCAAACCAGTTGACCAGGATAACCGGAAAATTACCTTTTCCGTTTTTGAAGCTCCCATTAAACCAGTGCCTTGGTGGCGTGTTTCCGGTGGCATCTATGAAAGTCTTGTATCGGGCGTTTGTTACCTCATACCTATCTATGTAATATTCCTTCAGGAATACAGTCCGTCTTGGCTCCTCACTCTTAAAATCATACCCTATGAAATCGCCCCTTTTGCCATATTTTTTTCTTATCGTCTCCACCTCCGCATGGTTGCTTCCCATTATAAATGGTCCGGCGGGTATCTTTACCATATCCTCACCGCCTCCGGTGTTGGTGGAAAATATAGAAATTGCCCCGTAAGCCCTGCCCGCAAAAAATGATATAATGATAAGAACAGGTAGCGCAAAGATGGCCTTTTTCTTACTTCTTCTTTCCATAACCCCTCCTTTCTTAAGTATCTTTTGTACTATGCTGGAAAGTTACGCCAAAAATCAAGTCCTGGTTTCCTTGTTGCCCACTTCTTTAAGGAAACGCTGACTAAAGCAGTGTTTCCGTGCAGCCCATGGATGGGCTGCCACAATCCGGCAGGACAGCCGGATTGGACAGACAAAGTCTGCCTGAAAGGCGAGCGGCATGATGCTGCGAATCAAATCAGGCGCATAAGCGCTTGATTTGTAAGCAAAGGTAAAACCGCGCTTTTACCTTTGCGAGCTGATTTCTTGCAGGACGCAATAAATCAGCATCTCCTTAATAACCGGCAACCCATAAAACTCAGGCCTTGGTCAGAGATTACACCACTTCTCTTCCCCCTATGGCTGGATCATAAATCTTGTCTGCTTCAGCCTGACCATTGCGTATCATCCAGACGCCCCATAAGATAGCTGCGATATGCGAACCGTTCTTAAACTGATAGCTCCGATCATGCTTATGGCATGGTCATGCTCCATTGCCCGGGCGGAAGTTGCCGTTACCCTGCCGCCGCTGGCCGGCATCGTTCGCCTGCTCGCGCCCGATACTGCCGTATTCTGTCTTTTACCTGCAAATGCCGACCCGCACCATTTCTCCGTAACCCCCAGAGTGATCGAGCGTCTGCGCCATTCTGATATTCTGATCCGGGCCTCAAGGGATGACCGGGGATGGCTTGGACTGAATTCCGGTCTATCCCAGATCGACCTCTGGCCGGATCGGGATCATGCCTGGCTACAGCCGGAATGGCTGCTCGCCACCCTGCCGCTATTGGCTAAAAAACTCCAATCCATGCACCCGGGGCAGAAGGACGCCATCGCCGCCTCGCTGTCCAGGGTTATACTCGATATCAATGCCATGGATCGCGACATCTTTAAAACTCTTGAACCGATCCGAAGAGATGGCGTCATCCTGCAACATGCCTCATGGAGACATTTCTGCGAGCATTATAACATCCCGGTGCTGGCCATTGCGAACCCGCAGCACATTGGGGGGAGCCTGAGGCCCAGACAACTCGAAAGGCTTCTGATCACACTTCGCCGGCATCCGAGTGCGCACCTGTGGGGGGATCGCGGAAAAACCAATTCGGCTTTGAAATGGCTGTCCGAGCGTGTGAAACATAAACCCATCACCCTTCTTGACCCGCTTGGCAATTGCAACGGGGCCTGGCCACAACTCATTCGGGACAATGTCACCCGTATGGTGAATTCATGAACCATCCTGTCCTCAATCTCTCCCATGTCAGGATCGAATCAGGTCAGGGTGTAATCCTGGATGACATCAATCTCAGCCTGAATCAGGGGCACTTCATGGGCATCGTCGGACCCAACGGCGCCGGCAAGAGTACCCTGCTATCGGTCATGATTGGCGCCACGAAACCCGATCGTGGTCATATCGACCTGTTTGGCCAATGTCTAAAACGGCATAACCGAAGACGCCTGTTGCACCGGCTTGGATTCCTGAATCAGTTGCACACCGCCGATACGCATATCCCGGTCCTGGTCTCCAATGCCGTAGCCATGGGCTTGCCCAACTATGGCGCCCCTCTCTGGAGAAGAAGCGCCAATCGGAAGGCAATTGAAGATGCCCTTGAAAAAGTAGGTATGATTGACAAGATCAATACCGATTACCGGCAACTTTCCGGGGGACAGAAACAGCGCATCAGAATTGCTCGCGCACTGGTGGGAAGGCCGGGGTTATTACTCCTTGACGAACCTTCCGCCAGCCTCGACTCCAGCAGCCAGGAAAGGCTTTATCGTCTGTTGCGCCGACTATGTGATGAAGAAAAGATGAGCGTCATTATGGTGGAGCACGATGTCTCAGCCATCACCAGTTATGTCGATTCCATCGCCTGCCTGAACCGTCGTATCCATTATCATGCCGGGCGTGGCGAGCATATACCTGAGGGGGTCTGGAAGGCCATGTATGGGGAACATGTGCGTATCGTTGTCCATGATCCGGCCTGTATCGGCTGCGAACCTGAAAATTGACAGACCTTCTGGCCAGTGAAGTCATGCGCTCGGCCCTGTTGCCGGCCATGCTTATCGCCATTGTTGCCTCGGGTATTTCCGTTATGGTGGTCGCCCACCGTCTGTCCTTTCTGACCGTAGGCGTATCCCATGCTACCCTTACCGGCCTGGCCTTTGCCGTTATGTTCACCCTGCCCATGATGCTATGCGCCACGATTTCGGCCGTTGCCGTTTCAATCATGCTGTCAGGAATGCCGGGTAACCGTGGACTTGGCAAGGATACCGGCATGGGGATTCTGTTCGCCGGCGCCATGGCCCTGGGCATCCTGCTTGTCTCCGTGTCCGGCAGATACCAGGTGGATCTGTTCGGCATCCTTTTTGGAAATATTCTCACTGTTTCCGGGGCGGATCTGCGCTGGATCATCTGGGCTGCCGTGGCCGCTGTCTTCAGCCTTCTGATAGCGGCCCGAAGTTGGTGGAGTATCGCTTTCGATGCCGAGGCCGCCGAGGCCAGCGGTATACCGGTAAACCTTTATCGCACCCTGTTGTACGCCATCATTGGACTCACTGTTGTTGTATGCGTAAAACTGGCCGGCATTGTTCTAACGGCCGGCCTGCTCGTCCTGCCCGCGGCCTGCGCCTGGTTCTGGGGAAGGAGCCTGTTGCGCCTGTTGGCGATCAGCTTCCTGTTTTCCATCACCGGTACGCTCATTGGCATGGCTGCTTCCTATCACTGGAACTGGCCCTCGGGGGCCACTGTGGTACTGTCACTGTGTACGATGTTTATCATCAGCTGGACAGTTCACTCCCTAATCCGAAATTCAGGTTAGATACAACAGCGGCAGTTGCGTCTTGTCGAGGCCAAGGAAGGCCAATTCCCGCATAAGATGCCGGCGCGTCAGCGGAATCTCATCCAAAAACTGACGTTTTCCATCCCGCCAGGTCAGGCGGGCGAAGATACCAATGGCCTTGATGTGGCGCTGCATGGCGGTCAGCCGCAAGGCATGATGCCAGGTTTTAAAATTTCCAAAAAAACCCGTTACTTCTATGGGTAAACAGTTGAAAAACAGATTACTCCAGTGACGGCGATCAGACTCGGGATAATCCTGATAACAGTCATACAATAACGAAGCCAGATCATAGGTTACCGGACCCAGAACAGCATCCTGAAAATCAATGACGCCAAGAGGGAGGCTCCCAGCCGGCAGCATCAGGTTACGGCTGTGGTAGTCCAGATGCACCGCTACTCTCGGCAAGCTGGAAATCTTCCGCAACAAAGGTAAAACGACTTGATAAAACCGGTTTCTTTCACTATCCGAAGGCTGGTAACCCACAACTTGCGGCAGATACCAGTCAAGGTACAGATCACATTCCTTGCGCATACGATCTACATCAAAGACCGGGAGGTGAAGGTCATCTGCCGAAATAGACTGAAGCAACTGAATCTGCCTAAGGCCATCCTCAAGCAAGGCGTCCGGTCTGTTCCCCGTTGATAGATAAATGGCCCAGGTGGTATCCCCAAAATCCTCCAGTAACACAAAGCCCTGACCAATATCCATCGCTTTCAGACCCGGAACCCGCAGGCCGGCCTCTTCCATCCAGGCCCGCACCTTCAGAAACGTCTCAACATTCTCATGCTCTGGCGGGGCATCCATCAACACCCAGGAACCATTTCCTTCACAAATACGAAAATAACAGCGAAAAGACGCATCGCCTGCCAGAGGCCGAATCCCGCACCCCGGCCTAAGGACATTCCTTATCCAGACCCGGCGCGCATTTTGCCGATCATTCGACACGGAGAATCAGACCCATCCTGTGCAGTTTTTTTGCAACCAGAAGATTTGCCTTTTCCACATTTTGCCGATCGGCATACGAGCCCGCGTACACACGATACCGCCAACCATATCCCGGAACATTGGCTTTCTTGACAAAGGCTATCAATCCCCATTTCACCAAACGTTCCTTCAGCTTAACAGCATCGCTTTCGGCGCGAAAAGAAGCCACCTGAAGGCGGTACCTCGATGCCGATTTTACAGGTTTTTTCTGTTTCTCCTGCTGAAGATTCTTGCTTATAATTTGACTGATCGGCGTCTTTCTTTCTTCCTTTTTCTGAGGACTAACCTTCGTCTCGGCAACCGGTTCAGGGGTGACGGATTGCTTCGGAAGTTCATGGTAGAAGGTAAGTTCGCCCACTTCGGTGGAAGGTTTTTTCAGTTCCTGTTTCTGTTTGCTCAATTCGGCCTTCATACCCTGAACCTGCTCCTGAAGATTCTTAACCTGGGTCAATAAGTCCTGATGATTATCATGAGCCTCATCATGAGCAGACATCCACACTGGATTTCCAGTGTCCAGGAAATAGCCAACGGCGTAACCGACGAGTGCGGAAGTCAACATCCCCGCAGTGATCAATATGGTCCTGCCGGAACCTGATTTATTTGGGTTTTTCCGCCCGGATCTGGATCGAGCATAACTCTGTCTGGGCATCTTACATATGATCCGGCGCTGACACGCCAAGGATACCCAACCCGTCACACAATACCTGACCGATGGCTCGAATAAGGAGTAAACGGGCCAGACACAAGTCGTTAGCAACCCCGATTACCCGGTGCTTGTGATAGTAGGCATGCAGACTGGCCGCAAGCCGCATGAGAAAAGTAGCAATACGGTAAGGCTCAAGTCGAATAGCCGCCTGCTCCAGAACATTCGGATAGGCGAGTAATTGCGCCACCAGTTTCTGTTCATCTTCAACGATGAGCAGTTCGACATTCGCCTTGTTGGAATCCACAATATCAATCCCTGTTGACTTGGCCTTGCGCAGGATCGCACAAACCCGGGCGTGGGCGTACTGCACGTAATAAACCGGATTATCCTCGGATTGCTGCTTGGCTGTTTCCAGATCAAAATCGAGCTGACTCTGCGCCCGGCGCGTAAGAAAATTAAACCGGACCGCATCCCTGCCCACTTCATCAACCACCTCTCGCAAGGTCACAAAGGTCCCCGCCCGCTTGGACATACGCACCGGCTTGCCCGCCCGGGTCAAATTCACCATCTGTACCAGCACCACTTCCGGCTGGTTGGACTTTCCGGTCAGGGCGTGTACGGCGGCCCGAACACGGCGGACATAACCGCCATGATCCGCTCCCCAGACGTCAATCATACGGCCAAATCCACGATCATGTTTATCCTTATGGTATGCAATATCGGCGGCGAAATAGGTGGGGGCGCCATCCTGTTTGGCCAACGGGCGATCCACGTCATCACCATAAGCAGTCGTGCGGAAGAGCCACTGCTCTACAGGCTCATAATTCTTGATCTCCTTACCCTTTGGCGGCGGCAGAGTACCTCTGTACACAAGGCCATCCTCCTTCAACTGATCGATCAGCCGACGGACCATTCCGGATTCATGCAGGGTTCGCTCGGAATAAAACCGGTCAAATCTGATCCCAAGGGCTGCCAGATCCTCTCGAATGATGTCCATGATCCTGGCAATAGCAAAGTCAGCCAGCCACCGGTTGCGTTCCTTCTCCTCCATTTCAGTGAGCTGTTCCATTTTGCGCTCAACCAATAGTTCCCGGGCAATATCAAGCAGGTATTCACCTGGATAATCCGTCTCATCCAAGCGAGCATCTTTCCCGGACAGTTGCCGGGCGCGAATCCACAGGGAATGGGCTATTACGGCGATCTGGACGCCGGCATCATTGATATAATACTCTCGATGCACCTGTACTCCGCGCGCCTGCAATACACTGGCGATAACGTCGCCTACAACCGCGCCGCGCCCGTGACCTACATGCATCGGCCCGGTCGGATTGGCCGAGACATACTCAACAATCGCCCTTGGCCCCTCTCCTGCCGACACACACCCGTACGCTGAACCCTGTTCGATGATCCGGTAAAGCACCTTGGCTTCCGATGCTTCTTGCAAATAAATATTGATAAATCCCGGACCAGCTATGTCGGTAGATTCCACCGCCGGTGGCCAATCCGTCAATTCGATCAGACGGCGAGCCACTTCTCGCGGCTTTATCTTCAGACGGCCTGCCAGGGGCATGGCAATATTGACAGCATAATCACCATGTTCCCGAAATTTTGGCCGCTCCAGAGCTACCCTTATATTGCAATCAAGGCCATACTCGGAGAGCAGGGCCTCAACCGCCAATTGCACTGATGCTTCCAGTTGCTGTCTCACATCGCCTCCATCATATCCTAGAATCCTCAGTTGGGAGTGCGTGCAGGGTGTAAGATATTGATTTGAAGG
>CAZQZF010000084.1:0-8436 GCA_964597745.1 uncultured Zetaproteobacteria bacterium | reverse complement strand
ACTCAGGAGAAAATGGATGAAAGTTTTTCGGGGCTGCCGGCTTTATTTGGTGTGACGATTTACGGAGAAGATGAAAACAAGCTGATTGAACTGGCAGAAAGGGTTGAGGTGCTGCTTAATCAGAGCCCTGATATATCCAATATCGTCAATAACACCAAAGTTCGTAGTAATCAGGTGAGTGTCCGCTTACGGTCAATGGATATGGCCCGGCTTGGATTGACGCCCGCAGATGCTATGCAGGCGGTTCGCGCGGCAGGGTTGGGCATTGTGGCATCCACGGTGGTGCGGGAGCAGGAAAGCTTTCCCGTTTTGCTGCAATGGAGGAAGACGAGTATCAAACATCCCGATGATATTGGACGGCTGCCGATTGCGATGCCGGATGGCGGCTGGGTTCCGCTTTCCCGTGTTGCGAACATTGAATCTTCAGCCGTAGCCGCAACGATCACGCGCTTAAATGGCCAGCATCAGATTACATTGCTGGCTGAGGCCGAAGGAAACCTCGTGTCCGCCGCCAGAGATATTCAAGCGCAACTGGATCGGATGAAGTGGCCGGAAGGCTACAGCGCAAGGGTCAGCGGACAGTACCGGGTGCTCATGCAATCGTTGGGTGAGTTTGCGGTTGCGGCGCTGGCGGCGGTTGCGCTCATTTACCTGATTATGGTGCTGCAATTCAGTGCAAGAAAGGGTTCAGGGAGTGGCTCATGGAAACAGCCACTGGCTATCCTTGTGGTCATTCCGGTGGCGCTGGCCGGTGGCATCATTACAGTGGAAGGCTTTGGCTTGGGAGTAGATGCATCTATTGGCATGGGAGCGCTTACGCTGATCGGCATCGCGGTCAATAATGGCATTGTTCTTGTTGATTTCGCCAATCGCGGTTTAGCGGAAGGGCTTTCCATGATGGAAGCCTGGAAACAGGCCGTTCATGTTCGTCTGCGACCCGTGGTGATGACAGCGGCGACCACAATTGCCTCGCTCATTCCAATTGCCATGGGCATTGGAGGGGCCTCGGAAATTTTTCGCCCCTTTGCGGTGATGGTGATCGGGGGATTGCTGGTTGCAATGATTGGCACGTTAATCCTGTTACCCATCTTGCTGGTTGGATATAAAAACTATTCATAAATCGTCGTGATGGTCACGTCTGCCTGTGCGTGCCGCACGCAGACAGGCGGTAGCATTTATGAATAGTTCAGGCTAAATTCCCCGGAGATTGAAATCACGTTTAATTTTTAACAAACTAAACAGTGAAAGGAGAAATGATTAAATGACGGAAAGGCTTCAAACATCATCCGTTCAGGATGCCCTGTGGAATTCATTCAATATAAACCCTCTGGAAATTGAAAAACTGAAGATCATTGAGAGCTCTGTATATCTTACAAGGAAATGTAATCTTGCCTGCCAGTACTGCAAGATAATCAAGACTGTTCTTCCCGTGGAGCTCACGACCGGCCAGTGGTTGGAGGCATTCGATATACTGGATAATCTCGGCATACGCTTTGTGAATATAGCTGGCGGAGAACCCACTATACTGAAGGGGTTGGGTGAATTAATCAGGCACCTCAATAGCAAGACGTCTATGCAATACTCCCTTGTATCCAACTCGATTTTTAACAATCGCAAGCTTGACGAGCTTGTAGATGCAGGCTTGAAAACATTCGTGGCAAGCGTGGATGTGATAGAGGGAGAGACCAGAGATCTGGGAAATCTCAGGAAATCAAACGCAGGTTTGAAGATGCTAAAAAAACTGCAAGCGCGTGGCGTACCTGAATTGTGTGGAAACATCGTCATCAATGGCCGGAATATAAACAGCGTCATGTCTGTTGTGAGATACCTTAACGACCATGGTTTCTGGACAAGTATATGCCCGATCGTGTGGGGAAAGGGTGACAAGTGGGAAGAAATCGAAAAAGGGGACGAGAGTTATAAACTTACAGAGGCGCACAAAGACAAACTGGAAGAGATTGCCGGTGAGCTTCTGGAAATGAAGGAAAGGGGTGATCTGATACTCCCGACAGAGGACTACATCAGAAACATGAGCACCTTCGGGATAGGGTGCGACTGGAAATGCCACCTGGAAAAGAAGAGCCCTTATCCCCCCAGACTGTTTATTGATGCAGACGGAAGTATTATGAGTTGCATCAATTTCAGGGGCAGTACTGCATCGAGGTATTCCATATTCGACTTCAAGGATACTTCGGTATACGAAAAATTTATCGAAGAGTGGTGGGATGATGTGGCTGACTGTCCCGGCTGCTACTGGTCCACGATGTATATGGCAAAGGAAAGACAGGATATGGTATATAGTCTGACTAATTAGGGAACCGCTGATTAAAGAAGTGTTTCCGTGCAGCCCATGGATGGGCTGCCAAATCAGGCGCATAAGCGCTTGATTTGTAAGCAAAGGTAAAACCGCGCTTTTACCTTTGCGAGCTGATTTCTTGCAGGACGCAATAAATCAGCATCTCCTTAGAGACCAATCCGGCAACGCTCGGATTTTGCATTGTTCACCCAGTCGGCTTTGGCTAGCCTTAGAAATCACAATGATCATGAACCTCAATGGATAATTTTATCATTCAAGGTGGTGTTCCACTTAGCGGGACCGTAGAAGCCAGCGGCGCCAAGAATGCCGCTCTTCCCCTGCTTTCCGCCTCCATTCTGGCTGAAGGCAAGGTCGTTTATCATCACATTCCACATCTTCGCGACGTATCCACAATGCTGACTTTGCTGGCTCGTCAGGGTGCTGATGTGGAAATGGATGATAAAGGCAGGGTGATCGTTAATACAACGGATATGGATCAACCCATCGCACCCTACGATCTGGTGAAAACCATGCGAGCCTCCGCCCTTGTCCTTGGCCCTTTGTTGGCCAGATTTGGACGGGCCACCGTCAGCCTTCCCGGCGGCTGCGCCATAGGGGCCAGGCCCATTGACATGCATCTTAAGGGACTCGAATCCATGGGAGCATCCATTGATGTTAGTCACGGAGACATCAATGCGGTAGCTCCACATGGTCTGCAGGGAGGCCGTATTGTTTTTGACCGGATCAGCGTAACAGGCACTGAAAATCTGATGATGGCGGCAACTCTGGCCCGAGGCGAAACCATCATTGAGAATGCGGCGCGCGAACCTGAAGTCGTTAACCTTGCGGAATCACTGAGGACCATGGGCGCGGTCATTGAAGGTGATGGCACGGATCGAGTCCGGATTTCCGGTCAGCAAAGACTCATTGGAAACGACCTCCACATCATTTCAGATCGCATTGAAGTAGGTACTTATCTGGCCGCGGGTCTGATTACCGGAGGGGATGTTACTGTAACAAATACCGATCCCGGTACCCTTGAAGCATTCCTGGCCAGGCTCCAGGAGTGCGGGGTTTCGGTGGAACTGGGGAATAACTGGATCCGTTGCAGATCAAAAGACAGGATGAGTGCGGTTAATATTCATACCAGCCCCCACCCTGGATTCCCAACCGATCTTCAGGCCCAGTTCATGGCTTTGATGTGCCTGGCCCGCGGCAACAGCGTTATCAGTGAAACCATTTTTGAAAACCGTTTCATGCACGTGCAGGAGTTATGCCGCATGGGTGCGCATATTGATCTGGATGGACATACGGCCATTGTCGAGGGAGTCGATCATCTCTCCGCGGCACCCGTCATGGCCACTGACCTGCGCGCCTCCGCTTCACTGGTGCTGGCGGCCCTGGCCGCCAAGGGTAAAACGACAGTGTCGCGCGTTTATCATATTGATCGTGGTTATGAGAGAATCGAGGAAAAATTGCGCAGTCTGGGCGCCCGCATCGACCGCATTGAGCACAACCCGAGTCTGGACAGAAAAAAGGAGGCTTCTTATGCCTGATCCACGATCCAGTCCCATCACCATTGCAATCGCCAAGGGGCGTATCCTTACGGATTGCCTCTCTCTCCTTGAACAGGCAGGCATTGATCCGGAAACGGATATCAGTAGTACGCGCAAACTGATGGTAGATGGCCCGGAAGGGATCCGATTCTTCATTATACGGGCTGCTGATGTATGCACCTATGTCGAACGAGGGGCATGTGATCTCGGCATTGTCGGTCGTGACCTGCTTCTGGAGACCCGCCCGCATCTGTTCCAGCCTCTGGACCTGAAGATCGGAAGGTGCCGTCTGTGCGTAGCCGGCCCCGAAGGGGCTATAAAACAGGGAAAGCCTCCAAGGGGCAGCCGTATCCGGGTTGCAACAAAATATGATTACCTGACCGAAGAGTATTATCTGAGGCATGGAATCCAGGCGGACATTATCCATCTATATGGATCCATGGAGCTGGCCCCTCTGGTCGGAATGGCGGAACGCATTGTCGATCTTGTCTCGACCGGCGATACACTTAAGGCCAATGGCCTGGTTGTCGAGGAAACCCTGTTTGAAATCACAAGCCGGCTCATTGTCAATCCGGCAAGCCTTGCCACAAAGAAAGATCGTATTATCGGGATCATCGAAAGGTTGAGACAGGCGGTGCCTGATGAGTAGTTACGATGATTAAGCTCGATACGCGCCAGAATGATTTTTCCGACCGCCTGGAACAATTGCTTTGCCGCGAAACAGATACGGGCGAGGATGTCCAGCTTCTGGTTGCCGGCATTATCCGGGATGTCAAACAGGATGGTGACGATGCCCTCTGCCATTATACCCGGCAATTTGACGGATGGGAATGTCAGCCGGAGACATTGGAGATACCACGCGATCGAATAGAGCAGGCATGGCATGCCGTAAGCGAACAGGATCGTGAAACCCTGCAACTGGCGGCCAGCCGTATCCGTTCCTATCATGAACATCAGATCCAGAGGGATTGGGAATATACCGATGCTGTCGGCCTGACTATAGGACAGAAGATTACACCACTGGACCGCGTAGGACTGTATGTGCCTGGGGGCAAGGCGGCATATCCATCTTCGGTGCTGATGAATGCCATACCGGCCCATGTCGCCGGTGTCGATGAAATTATCATGGTTGTACCAACACCCCATGCTGTTCTCAATGATATGGTGCTGGCGGCGGCATTTATCAGTGGAGTGCAGCGGGTGATTGCAATCGGCGGCGCTCAGGCCGTGGCCGCCCTGGCTTACGGTACGCAAACCATTCCTGCCGTGGACAAGATCGTCGGGCCCGGTAATAAATACGTGGCGTCGGCCAAACGTCAGGTGTTTGGCGTCTGCGGTATCGATATGATTGCCGGCCCATCCGAAATTGTCGTTGTTGCCGATAGCGGGAATCCCGAGTGGCTGGCAGCTGATTTCCTGTCGCAGGCCGAGCATGATGAAGCGGCGCAGAGCATCCTGATCTCCACCAGTGAGGCGCTGATCAATTCAGTTGCCGAAGCCATCGAATCTCATCTTCAAGATCTCCCGCGTGCGGAGATTGCCAGGATCTCAATCGAACACCATGGCGCTCTGATCAAGGTGGCCGACCTGGCCGAAGCGGCGGATATTGTCAACCGAATTGCCCCGGAACACCTCGAGTTGGCGCTTGAAGACCCCGATGTTCTGCTGCCCTATATCCGGAATGCAGGGGCCATTTTTATCGGTCACTTTGCGCCTGAGGCCCTGGGTGACTATATTGCCGGGCCCAATCATGTGCTGCCCACCAATCGAACGGCGCGTTTTTCCTCCCCCCTTGGCGTTTATGACTTCATCACCAGGAGCAGCATCATTCGCTCCAGCGCCGAAGCCGTTCAGAAGATCGGGCCTGCCGCCGCCCATCTGGCTCACAGTGAAGGACTCGGGGCGCATGCCCTCAGCCTGGAATTGAGGCTAGGGCCAGAATTAGTGTCAACAAGTCCTGATCAATGATCCGGGCGTCCATTCGGGCTCTGCCTGCTTATCAGGTTCCGGATTCAACGGGTATGGTCAAGCTGGATGCCATGGAAAACCCATATTCCCTGTCCGCCGCCTTGCAAAACAAATGGTTGAAGCGTCTGGCCGAAGTGCCTGTCAATCGATATCCGGATTCCCGGGCGCATGCCCTCAAGGCCAGCATCGCCGCCCGCGACGGCCTTGAACCCGGCCAGGTTCTGCTTGGCAATGGTTCCGATGAAATCATCCAGATGCTGTTGATCGCGGCCGATAAGGGAGCGTGCGCCATTCCTGAGCCGACCTTTGTCATGTATGAACTGATTTCCCACTGGCTGAACCGTCCGGTGGCAACGATCCCCCTGGATTCAGAATTCAGGCTTGATGCCGGCCGTTTCCTGACTGTCTGCGCCCGGGAAAAGGCCGGTATCGCCTTCCTTGCCTGCCCAAACAATCCAACGGGCAACGCCTGGCCTCGGGAAACTATTTGTGAGATCACGGAGAATTTCCATGGCCTGATCATTATTGACGAGGCCTATGCTCCCTTTGCGACGCGGACACATGTTGACTTGATAGCGAAAAATATCCTGATTCTGCGAACCTTTTCCAAGCTCGGTTGGGCAGGGTTGAGACTGGGCTATATCCTGGGGCATCCTGAAACGATTGCCCAACTGGAAAAGGTGCGTCTGCCTTACAATATCAATGCCCTTACCCAAGCCACGGCCAGGTTCTTTCTGGACCATTATGGTGATTTTAACAAGCAGATTCAGTCTATCCTCGGAGAACGGAAGCGCATCCATGATGCCTTGGGGAAACTGGCGCGGGTGTTTCCATCCCAAACCAATTTCCTGCTGTTCCGGGTTGCTGATGCAAACCATGTGAATCAATGTCTGCAAGAGAAACGAATCCTGATCAGGAATATGCATCCAGCCGGCGGCTTGCTGAAGAACTGCCTGCGCGTCACTATCGGCCTGCCGGAGGAGAATGACCGTTTTCTTTCAGTGCTTTCATCAGCCATAAGGGCCTCATAAGGGAGATGGAATCGTCATGAGTCGAAAAGCCTCGATCACCAGAAAGACCAATGAAACTAACATCCAGTTGTCCATCAATCTGGACGGCAGCGGCGCCTGTGAAATCCAGTCCAGCATTCCCTTTCTTGATCACATGCTGGAACAGATCGCCCGTCATGGGCTGGTGGACTTGAGCGTCAAGGCTTCAGGCGACAGGGAAATCGATGACCATCATACAGTCGAAGACATCGGTATTTGTCTGGGAGAGACCCTGCGTGATGCGATTGGCGACAAGTCGGGAATTGTACGCTATGGTCACGCCTATGTGCCGCTTGATGAATCGCTGTCCCGCGTGGTGCTGGACTTTTCCGGTCGGGCAGGTCTGGTCTACAATGTGAGCTTCCCTAAAGAGCGGGTCGGTGAATTCGATGTGGACCTGTTCAGGGAATTCTTCCAGGCGGTCGCCAATCATGGCCATGTCACATTACACATTGATACCATTCGAGGGAACAACAATCATCATATTATTGAAACGGTATTCAAGGCCTTTGGCCGAGCCCTGCGCATGGCGGCAGCCAGGGATGAACGGGTCACCGGGGTTCCTTCCACCAAAGGTGCACTCTAATCCGTATTTTCATGAATAATGCGGGGCGCTAATACGGGATACATTCAGTGATCTCGCTGATTGATTATGGCATGGGTAATATGCACTCAGTAGCCAAGGCGCTTGAGGCTGCCGGCGGCCGCGTGCGTCTTGTGCGCCGACCCGATGAGCTAAAAAAGTCTGCTTCCCCCATTGTCCTGCCAGGCGTCGGCGCTTTCCGTGACTGTATCGGTACGCTGAAGCAACGGGGTCTTGATGAGGCCCTGATCGAACAAATCCGGCAGGGTGTCCCGTACCTTGGCATTTGTCTGGGTATGCAGGTGTTGATGGATGCCTCTCTAGAATTTGGCAGATATGATGGTCTGGGTCTGATTTCAGGGTTGGTGAAGCCATTTCCGGAGACCCATCCCGGACGGGGCTATAAAATCCCTCACATGGGATGGAACAATATTGTGCTGTCCTCCGCAACCGAACCACATCCGATGCTCAAGCCCCTGGCCGGAAAACAGGCCTATTTTGTACATTCCTATGTATGCGCGCCCGATAACCCCGCGGATATTTTAGCCTCTACCAGTTATGGTGAGTATCCGTTCGCCAGCGCCATCGGCCGCGACAACATGATCGGCGTACAATTTCATCCCGAGAAAAGTCAGGCGGCTGGATTAGCCCTGCTTGAAGCCTTTATAAAAAACCCGGTCGCTTGCGGCTGAATTTTTTACAGACACAGCATAACTTCATTTGATGACCCCTCAATTCCTGATTGAAAAGCCTTTAACCTAGCCCGGACTATTCATGAATCGCCGTGATGATTGCACCGGGCCTTTGTTCGCAACGGATGCTTGCGAAGAAGTGCGTAGCCGTGCTTACGGACGCCTGAGCAAGGATTTGTTGCGGGCAAAGGAACAAGCAAGGGCGCGGCAGTATTTATGAATAGTCCGGGCTAGATCCTGCAAGTGATCGTGCGTGCAGAGTGTAAGACATTGGTTAAGCTGGCGTATTGAA
>CAZQZF010000083.1:3380-8560 GCA_964597745.1 uncultured Zetaproteobacteria bacterium | reverse complement strand
CAAATCAACATCTTACACTCTGCACGCACTTCCAACTGCTTTTTCTAGGATGATATGCTACCGATGGCTCTTGATTTCTCGGAACGGCATGACCATAGCCTGATACCTTTTTTTCGTCAGTATTATACCTAGTCGAGTAGATCATTCATTACTGAATTTCACCCTCACAGAACCGGACGTGCGGCGTTACCGCATCCGGTGTCGAAACAAAGAGATATCAGGATAACTATTGTTGATGCGTTAACGTTTTTTGGCGCGTGGGTGGGACTTGTCGTAGACCTCGGTCAACCTGTTGATATCCAGGTGCGTGTACCGCTCGGTGGTGGAGAGCGAGGAGTGACCCAGAAGCTCCTGAATGGAGCGCAGATCAACGCCACCGGCCAAGAGGTGCGTGGCAAAGGAGTGACGCAGCCTATGCGGCGTGACTGCCACATCCGCACCCGTTATCAGGGCGCGTTTTTTCAGCATACGCTGGATGCCGCGGACCGAAAGCCGGCCACCCCCGCGATTCAGAAACAGGGCCGGCTCCTCCGGGTCGGCTCTGCGCGCGCGCGCCTGCCAGTAGGAGCGGACAAAGTTAACCACGCCGTCCGGCATTGGAACAATGCGCTCCTTCCGCCCCTTACCCAGCACCCTTAACTCGCCGGCAGCCAGATCCGTATCGTCCATGTTCAGGCCTGATGCCTCCGAAACGCGAAGCCCGCAACCGTACAGAACGGCAACCAGAGCCAGGTCGCGCAACTCCGAGGTTTGCCGAGTTCGGTGAAGTAGCAAATTCGTCTGTTCGGGGGGCAGACTTCGGGGCAACCGTCTGCCCTGTTTAGGCGGGCGAATTCCCTCGGCCGGGTTCTCCCTGCACCAGCCGGAAGCCATGGCCATATCAAGAAAGCTCCTCAATGCTGACAGACGCCTGGCGCTGGTTGCCGGCGACAGGCCAGCGGCATGCCCATGCACCATCCATGACCGGATTAGTTGACTGGAGATGGCATCGACCCGGATATTGCCCGCCTCCGCCATGAAGTTCCTGAGATCCCGGCCATAGTTACTGACCGTATGAGGAGAGGCCAGGCGTACATCCGCCAGTTGCTTCAGATATCGGTTGATGGCCTCGCGAAACAGCATTTATTCCTCAGGCTCTTCAGCAATCTCCAGCCGGTTTCCACCCAGCGCCCTGGCCACATACATGGCATGTTCGGAGCTGGCAACGAGATCCTTGACGCGCATCTCCCGACCGGCCTCTGCACTGGCAAGTCCCATACTCAGGCTGATCTCCTGTCCCTCAAACTCAAGCGCTCCACAGGCATTAACAATTTTCCACCCAATTTCTTCGGCCTTCGTCCGGGAGCAACCGGCTAGCAGGAGCGCAAATTCCGCGTCCCGCATGCGAACCAGGGGATCCTGACCGCGTTTGTTACGGCCAATAGCCTCGCTTACACCCTTCAGGATTTTACTGCCGGCATCCTCTCCGATCCGGTCAGCAACCGATTTATAGTCATCTACATCAAGATAAAGGCAGGCCACATCCACGTTCTGGCCAAACCACTGCGAAACAGGTTGCCTGCTGTTGGGTTGCAGAAACCGCCGGTTAAACCCACCGGTCAGGGCATCAGTAATAGATAATCTGGCCACACGATCCCGCACAATGCTATTTTCCAGACTTAAACTTACGATCTGGGCCAGGTGCTGCAGAAAATCCGTTGCCTGCTCAGGCTGAAAACGATCCGGGTCCACCGAGGCCATTCCCATAACCCCGAATGGCTTGGTTAGATTTCCAAGGGTCAACAGTGCCAGAGAGGCCAGGTGTTCGTCACCTGCCGCCAGCCAGGAAAATCCCTTTTCGGGGCCAAGTCTGAGCAATAATACCTGCCGCTCGGCCAGGCCCATCTGCTCAATCTCACCCGATTCAATCCAGACCAGATCACGCTCAGAGATCGCATCCATTGTTCGACCGCCGATAAAACTGGATCGGTCAAACCATAAACGCACCATATCGAGCTTAAATCGATTGTGCAGGCCTCGCAACAGGACAAAGCACATGGTTTCAACATCGGGGGCGGCCAGCACCTCCGTTTCGAGCTCGAACAGCCGCGAGAAAAGGCGTTCATTCTCTTGAAGACGATCCATAAGATCAGCTACGTATTGACGCAGGTTGCGATTCTCATCCGCCAACTGTTGCAGACGCCGACCGGAATGATCCTTGACGTTGTTTTTTGTCTTTGTCTTTTTCGGACTACTCATGGATCGGGAACCTCCCCTCCTGGATTCACTGGATTCCGGGACATCTCCGGTGTGACCATGCCACCGGAGACGACCATTTTCATACCGTCCTCTACGGAAATGGGCAATATCCGCAGGTCCTGTTCGGCAACAAAAATTAACCACCCGGATGTGGGAATAGGCGTAGTAGGAACGAAGACCGCCACCATGCCGGGGTCATGCCCTTCCTGCCGGGGCAGATTGGCGGCCCCGGTGACAAACCCTATGGACCACTGACCGGGCTGAGGGAAAGAGATTAATACCACCTGGCGAAAGGCATTCGATTTTGATCCCAGCACCGCCTCCAGCAGCTGTTTGATGGCTCCGTAAATGGAACGTACCACCGGCACACGCGCCAACAACGCATCAAACCAGCTGAGCAGACGCCTGCCAAAGAAATTAGTGGCCAGCATCCCCACCAACAGTATTGCCAGGAGAGCAAGGACAATACCAATTCCGGGGAGGTGGAAGCCAAGCAGCGTATCCGGTTGATAGGCTTGTGGCAGCAATGCCAGGGCTCGATCAGAAAGACCAATCAGCCATTTGATGAACATCAGAGTACCAAAGATGGGCAACAGCACAATCAGGCCCGTTAAAAACCATTTTCGGACGGGTTTGCTCATGGCGAAACCTCCTGTTGAAGCAGTCGGGTGACAGGAACAATCGCCAACTGATCCTGCATGGAAACCCCCTTCTCCAGAAAGGCCAGAGTTTCCCTGTTAGGATGGGCGATGACAATACATGCACCATGCCCGTGATAATAATGCACGGCAGCCTCCCAGGCGGCCTTGATTGCCGCCGGCGCCGGATCATGGTCCAGAAAAATCCGGCGCGAACCCCAGGGGATTCCGGCCATCATGGCCTCATCGGCGGCAACTGAATCCTTGATTGTCCGGGAGTCGATAAAGAATAGTGAATGTCTGCGCAAGACCTGCATCACCCACTTCATTGGCCCTTTCATGGTGGTAAGCCTTGAGCCCATATGATTGTTGACGCCCTGAACATAAGGCACTGCCGCCAGTTCACTCCGCACAATCTGTTCGATCTGATGCTGGTCCATTCCCGCACGCAGGAAATCGTCTCCCATCCTATCCCTGTAGCGCTGGCCGATGGGCTCCATGGGAAGGTGTAGCATCACGATGCGATCCGCCTTCCTGACAAGCCCGGCTGCATCCCTGGCAAATGGCGCTGAAGACAGAATGGAGACCGCGACGGGATAGGGCAGGGCCAGCACTCTGCGGACAACCTTTAGATCATATCCGGCATCATCCATGATGATGGCCAGACCGAGATGCCTGCCGGTGATGGGCGGCTGGATTTGTTCGGGCTTTCCGCCCGCTTCCTGCTCGGGTTTCCGACTAAAATCCTCGTATACGACGGGCGGGGAAGCAGTCGTATCTGTGGTCTGGATCGGTTGTCGCAGGCCAAGCCATATTCCAAGCAAAAGGATAAGTGATACGCCAATTGCGGCCACTAACCATGGCGGCCGCTTCGGCAATTTCACGTTTTACTGAAGATCCATGGATGGATTTTTACGACTTCATCATCCATTGCCATTGATAATATGCAAGGTATGCAAACCCTTAAGCAGATCCAGCGCACGCTGAAGCGGGATATCCAGCTTCAAACGTTTTTTCATCTTCTCGCTGACGATATCCGTGGCATCCTTTTTCTTCGCACCCTTTCCGCCCTTGTTTCCATTTTCCAGATGCCCACGGAGATTCCGCTCCAGAATAATCGTTCTCTTCTTCTCATTCTTCTGTTCGCCTGTAGGCGCTCTCATCGCCTCCACATGGATGTCCGGCTCTATTCCAGTCGCCTGAATAGAGGTTCCTGAGGGCGTGTAATACAGAGCTGTCGTCAACTTCAATGCCGAACCGTCCGACAGGGGGATAACGGTCTGTACGGATCCCTTACCAAAGCTTCGACTACCGACCAGCACGCCGCGATGGTTATCCTTCAGGGCTCCGGCAACAATCTCGGAAGCCGAGGCGGAACCATTATTGATCAATACAACCATCGGTACGCCATCCAGGATGTCACCGGGCTGAGCCTTGAAGTTAAGATTGCTGCCTGTTCTGGACTTGGTGCTTACAATCTTACCTTTATCAAGAAATAAATCGGAAACAGCGACCGCCTGATTCAGCAATCCACCTGGATTGTTTCGAAGGTCAAGCACGGCCCCATTCAAACTGCCCTGTGATTGATCTTTCAGTTTCCTGACGGCTTCCGCCAACAGGCTGTCGGTACGTTCCTGGAACTGGGTAATACGTAAATAGGCATATCCCGGCGCCAGGACATCACTTTTTACGGATTTTACCTTGATCACGGCTCTGATAATCTTGAAAACCAGGGGTGTGTCCTCGCCCTCGCGAAAAATCGTCAGGTTAATAGAAGTACCCGGCTTGCCTCGCATCAGTTTCACGCCTTCGGCCAGGCTGATATCCCGGGCCAGCTGATCATCAATTTTGATGATTAGATCACCGGCCTTGATTCCCGCCTTATAGGCAGGCGTATCCTCAATGGGAGCAACCACCTTGATGCCACCCTCCGCTGCGGAAATCTCGATCCCAAGGCCGCCAAACTCACCTTTAGTTTCGACCTGTATCTGCTTATACATCTCTTTGTTCATATAGGTTGAGTGCGGATCGAGGCTGGCTAACATCCCGGTCAGCGCCCCATCAATCATGGCTTCATCCGTTGTCTTCTCAACATAATTCCGGCGGATGGTTTCCATAACCATAGAGAACTTCTGTAACTGCTGATAATTGGCCGCGACCGCCTGATCGCCGCTCGTTGACCAGACAAAGGCCATGGACCCAAGCCCCATTACGGCAATGAGTCCAAACAATATATGGCGAAACTTCAATTTCATATCAAACTCCATTGGGTTCATCGAAGGCGATGAATCCAGAAAATATCTT
>CAZQZF010000083.1:0-3280 GCA_964597745.1 uncultured Zetaproteobacteria bacterium | reverse complement strand
GCCCTTCCATGGGCTTTTGATGGCCGTTATCTTGCTCGGCACCAGTGTACTGGATTTACCGGTTTTCCAGAATTCCGAATCTCAAAATACAACAGGGGCTGCTTCACCCAGCCGGTACTGCCCGCTAGAGCTACAACATCTCCGTCCTCAACCCAATCACCAATCTGCTTGTACAGGGCGTCATTATGCGCATACACGCTCATCATGCCATCCCCATGATCAATTATCATCATCAATCCGTAACCGCCAAACCAGTCGGCATAGCGAACCCGCCCTCCGGCCAGGGTTCGCACCTGTTTGTCAGGACCGATCGGCGCCAGTTGAACTCCAGCAAGACGCGGTTTCCCCGGTCCTGGTTTTCCCCTGAACCGCATGATCAATCTGGACTTCAGAGGCCAGGGGAGCTTTCCCTTTTGCGTACGTATAGAACGCCAATGAATCGCCGTGTCTTCGCTGGATAACTCCGTATGCAATTGCTTGATGAGTTCCTTCAATGCCTTTTCCTGAGCAGCAATGGCCCTATCCTGTCCTTTTTTTAACTTAATATCCTTATGAACCCTGTTCCAGAGCATGCGCTTTGCCCGCAATCGGCCGGCAAGATCCTTTTTTCGCGTTGCCTGAATTGTGCGCAACTGTTCAAGCCCGGATAATTGCCGTCTGGACTCGGCTTCAATCCTTTGTAGATCCCGTAAATTACGAACATAACGATCACGGTCTTCGGCCTGGCTTTCCAGAAGGCGCGTCAGCAGATACTGCCTGTGCGGCGTTTCGGTAACCGGGATTCCACTCAGCACCAATACAAACCAGTGGACATGCCGCAGCCGTTGATAGGCAGCCGATGCCTCATCCAGAATACGGTTGCGAAGTACGGATACCCTTGATTCAAGTCCGCGACGCCTGGTTTGCAAGGCATCCAGCTCATCCGCGGCCGTCTTTACCGCGGCCTCGGCGTCATGGCTGGCCTTGACTGCCGCCACCATCAATTCATCCAGTCCCTTAAGTTCCAGGCCAACAACACCCAACTGCGTTTCCAGTTGTTCGCGCACGGCATTAAGCTTTTGGCGTTCCTGATGCAGCCGGGTTAACTGTGCCTGAGCGTCCTGCTTCGAATACGTATTCGCCATCCATGTAAACATGAGAGCGGCGAATAAGGCAATAGAAAAAACCCTCTTCATGCGCGGTGGTATGGAAGCCCCTTGATTATTGAAAAGGAACGAAAAAATTGCTCAAGGATTATCAGCCGGACCAATTGATGAGGGAACGTCAATCTGGACAGACTCCAGCAGGATGAGGCCCTGGACTTCAGTACGTTACTGACCCCGTCAGGACCGCCAATAACAAAATCGTGACAGGATCCCTGAGCCTGACGTTCAAAATAATCGGCCCAATCTTGGCTGTTCTTAAGGACCCCGCTTTCATCGAACAGGATGAAACCGTCGCCCGCATGGGCCAAAAGGAATTGCTCTTCCTCACGCAAACGATGTCCCTTCTGTTTGCCTCGGCCTGTCACCCCTTCAATAATTTTCATATCCACAAAGTATTTCAGACGGTCAAGATATCGCTTTTCGGCCGCGGACAGTTCAGGCGCCCCGGCACCAATGACTACAAGACGCAGTTGCATGCTTCAGGTTTCTTCATCGCTTGGACCCCGTTGAGCTTCATTTGTCGGCGGTGCAGCCCAAAGCTGTTCAAGCTGGAAGGTGTCACGTACATCTTGCAGGAAGAGATGCACGACCACATCACCCAGATCAGCCAGCACCCATTCCAGGGCCTGCAAGCCCTCAATGCGCGCCTGCAAGTGGAAACGATGAGCCACGGCAGCGACCTCATTCGCCATTGCCTTCAGATGCCGGGAGGAACGTCCCGTGGCAATCACAAAATGATCGGTTACGGGAGATCGGCCACAAACGTCAATCCGCAGCGAATCAATTGCCTTTTTGTCTTCAATCGCCTTGACAACAGCGGTAGCCAGGTCTGACATGTTGGCGGATTCCGTCACTCGGGTTTCTCCTTGTAGGCCATTTCAATCTCATGGCGAATCTTTTCAGGCACTATGCCGTGCAGGCTGATACCCCGTGCGGCACGATGGCGAATTCTGGTGGCGGACAGGTCTGGAAGTTGCACATCTACCCACAGCTGACGTCCGCACCCCGGCGTCCGGCGCCATTCCTCAATATCTATTTTGCGCCATTCCGGAAATTCGGAACGTAAACCGGAACACCCGGCCCGGGTAAAGACGGCGATGTCGGTCCATTGGCAGTGTGCGGGATAACCAATCCATTCCTGTATGCCGGCACAGGCGTCTTCCCCCAGCAACAAGACCGCCCAGATACCAGGATATCGTGATCGCAACTGCTTCAAACTGGTGATGGTTGGCGTCGGTTTGTCCGTCCTCACCTCCCAATCCAGCACCTTGATACGGTTCTCTCCGGCAAAAACGCATTCGAGCCAGCGCCGGCGCATTTCTCCATCCGCCTTCCCGGACAATCTCCGATGCACAGGGGTGCCGGCGGGAAGAATCCAGACCTCGCAAAGTCCCAGTGTTTCCAGGGCGGCCCTGACGAGCTCCACATGTCCCATATGAGGCGGATCGAAGCTGCCGCCAAAAACGCCAATGGGTCCGTTCGCCAGGGCGGCTCCAGACCCTGCCTTTACCGCCTTCAGATGCGAACCTCACCATGACCGAGCACAATCCACTTCAAGGTCGTCAGCCCTTCAAGACCAACAGGTCCCCTTGCATGCAGTTTGTCAGTGGAAATACCTATTTCAGCGCCCAATCCGTATTCGTATCCATCCGCGAACCGGGTGCTCGCATTCCACATCACTGAGGACGAATCCACTTCTCTGAGAAATTTCATTCCAGCATCGTAATCCCCGGTTACAATACTGTCTGTATGCGCCGACCCGTAGCGGCCGATGTGCGCAATGGCCTCATCCAGGGTTTCGACCACGCGCACGGACAATACCGGGCCCAGATACTCCCTGCCCCAATCCCCTTCGGTTGCGGGTATAGCCTGAGAAGTCAGTTGCAGAGTGCGGGCACAGCCTCTTACCTCCACCCCTTTCTCGTCCATAGCCGAGACAATATCCGGCACGAAGGCGGCTGCTGCGGCTTCATGCACCAACAGGGTTTCCATGGCATTGCAAACGCCATAGCGCTGGGTCTTGGCGTTGATCGCGATTGCCATAGCCATCTTCAGATCCGCCTTTGCATCGATATAAACATGGCATATTCCATCCTGGTGTTTGATGACCTGCACTCTCGACCCAGGCGTATACA
>CAZQZF010000082.1:0-8681 GCA_964597745.1 uncultured Zetaproteobacteria bacterium | reverse complement strand
GTCCTGCCGCACGCACCGTCTGCATGACATCCGCAGGCGTCAATCCAAGCCGGGCCATATCCATTGATCGCAGGCGGACACTCACCTGATTGCCGCGAACCTTGGTGTGATTGACGATATTGGAAACATCCGGACTTTGATTAAGCAGCGACTCAACCCTTCCGGCCAGTTCAATCAACTTGTTTTCATCTTCTCCGTAAATCGTCACGCCGAACAACGCCGGTAGCCCCGAAAAACTTTCGTCCATTTTCTCCTGCGTCGGTTGATGATAGAGAAAGCTCATGCCGGACATGCTGGAAAAACGCTTCCGCAAGCGTTGCATGACTGCTTCGGCGGAATGTTTCCGCTGGCGCCGTGGTGCAAGCTTGATTGTCATCTCTCCGCGATTGACGCCTTCGATCTGGTAGCCGCTGACGGGTGATCCGGTGCGCCGGTAAACCGAGATAACATCCGGCTGTTGCATGGCAATGCGTTCAAGCCTGTTGCCGATCCGGTTGCTCTCGGCAAGCGATGTGCCCGGCGGCATGGTGTATTCGATAAGAATGGAACCCTCATCAATGGGGGGCAGCATGGAGAATCGCCCCAGTCCGGCGAGGAGAATAGCTATGCCGACCCAGAGCAGCCCGGCAATGATGATGCTTTGTCTGTGCCGGAATCCCCGGTCCAGACCATGTTCCAGCATCACTTTCAAACGTTCCAGCAGATCATGGGAGGCGCCAACCAGTCGATTTGGTTTGTCTGTTCGGTTGCGTGCAGCAAACCACGGCATCTCGGAAAGCGAAGGAACGGCCAACAGTGAGAGAAGCAGTGAAACGAGCAATGCCACGCTTACCGTCCAACCGAAAGGCTTCAGAAACAAGGCGGTCAGTCCGCCGATGACCAGCAATGGCAGAAATACGGCGACGGTTGTGAATGTGCCGCTAACGTCCGGCCCGGCAATTTCCAGTGTGGCATCCACCGCTGCTTGACTCTCAGGTTTATGCGCCCCGTGGCGGGCAATATTCTCGGCCACGATAATGGCATCATCCACGACCATGCCAATCACCAGGGCGAGCGCGGTCATCGTAATGACATTCAGCGACAGCCCCATCGCCTGCATCACCGCAACCGTTGCTAGCAGCGTGACCGGAATCGTCATTGCCACGACCAGAGTGGGCCGGATTGAACCCAGGAACAGATACAGCACAGCGACCACCAGCACTGCGCCCAGAATCAGATCACGCCCGATTTCCGTCCTGGCGCGGCCAATGATCTCGGACTGGTCATAAAACTTCTCAATCGTTGAGCCTGTCGGCAACAGTGAGTGGAGGTCGACAATCGTCGCATCCACCCGTTGCACCACATCAATAGCGCTCGCGCCCTGCTGCTTGCGCACCAACAGGGCAATCGCCGGTGTTCCATCGCCATGCACGGTATAATGTTTGGGAGCGCGTCCTTCGCGCACATCGGCGATCTCACCGAGAAGGACGGGACGAACAGCAGATGGCGGACGCAAAGACAGGTTCTTCAAATCCTTCAGCGAAAGGATGCGGCCATCGCTGCGAACCAACCACTCGCGCCCGCCCGCCTGAGAAAATCCGGCAACATTTACGGTATTGCTGGACCGAATTGCAGCTACAATATCGCTGAGCTTTAGATGTAAACGCATCAATACTTCGGGCTTGATCCTGACCACAAAGGCCCTTTGCTCGCCACCCAGCATGTCCACAAAGGATACGCCTTCGATTTGCGTCAACCTTGGGAGCAATCGATAACGCACTGCGTTGGCCAATTTAACCGGATCCGCTCCGCCCCGAATGGTATAGCCCGAGACCTCCTGCAAGGTTGTGCCAATCTGCTCCAGCCGTGGCGATACTCCGGCCGGCAGTGACGAAGCCAACATGCCCAGACGCGCCTGAACAAGCTGCCGCGCCTCATTGACCGATGTGCCCCAGTCAAACTGAACGCTGATCCGGGATATGCCCTGTGCCGACGTGGAGGCCACCCGGTGCACTCCCGCGATTCCCTGCACAGCCGATTCAATGGGACGTGTCACCAGGAGCTCGACGTCCTGCGGACCGGCGCCCGGCAGGTGTGAGATGATATTCACTACCGGCACATCCATGTTCGGCAACAAATCGACCGCCATGTGCCGCCACCCCAGAAAACCGGCAACAAGAACCAACACCAACCCAAGCGCCAGCAGCAATGGGCGCTCAATGAAGGAGACAATCAATCGTCTCAACACGAATCAATCCGGCGACCGATAGATTTTGCTGAAATCCCGATAAAGCATCTCATACACATCTTTGGTGGCGATTTGGTCGCCTGCCTTCAGACCGGAGGTGATTTCCACCCAACCCTTTTCGTGCAGACCGGTTTCCACATGTTGCTTGCGCCATCCCTGCGCGGTCTTGATAAAGACAAACGTGCGACCCTGATCATCCATGGCGATTGCACCCTCGGGCACGGCCAATGCGGCATGTTGCTTCACGATTGTGCCGGAGACCTGCATGCCGGGCGCAAGCCCTGTAAGCGCATCGCCTTCGATCCATACCTGAACCGCACCTTCGGTCGTCCGTTCCGGCATCACGCGGGAAACCATGGCTTGCTTCTCTTGTCCCGTATCGGTGTGGACGATGACCGGCAAACCTTTCAAATCCATTGCAGAAGGAGGGAACAACGAGGCACGAATACGAACGCGACGAGGATTGATGATTCTGGCAAGCACCGTGCCCGGCTTGACATATTGACCAGGATGGACTCGCCTTCCGGTCAAGACGCCATTGATTGGCGCCTTGAAGCGAATAGCGGCTTCGAACACTGTCAGCGCCTGTCTGGCCGCCGAGAGTTGGCTTTGCGCCTGCGCTAATGCTTGTCTGGATGCGTTCAGCAACGCCTTGTTGGAAAGATGCTCACCCAACATCTGCTGGCGAATGGCAAGGCTCTTTTTTGCGGATCGTGCCGACTTGGCGGCGAATTTCACTTGTTTGGCCAGACCGGTCCGCCGGGCAGTGACCTCCGCGCCGCCTAATTCGATCAACTCGGCGCCTGATTGAACCGGTGCCTCGTCTGCCGCCTTGATGGCGATGATCCGGCCAGACGCACGGGCAATGAGATCAATGCTATGGCTACTTTCTACATGGCCGAACCATGGGACATGAAGTGAGAAATCATACCTGTGAACCCGCACGCTCTCCGTTTGTGATGATGCCGAAGATTTATGTTTAGCGGCATCCGCGGTCGCCATGCTATGGCCGTTTGTTGGCGCAATCATGGCCAGAGTCACCCACAGGAGCATGGTCCGGGGATGCGTCATGACTTTTCGCAACGTCATCATCTCATCGCACGACATGAGCTTTTTTATCAAGCCGGAACAAAAGCACAGGCAAGACCAGCAGCACGAGCGGCAACTGGGCGATGAGGCCGAATTCAATGGCGATAGCCATCGGTTGCAGCATGGCCGATCCTTCCCCAATGGCCAGCGCCAGCGGCATCAGAGCCAGGATTGCCGCCAGGCTGGTCATGGCGATTGGACGGAATCGATTACGCCCCGCCTGGACATAATCTTCAAGGCGGTGCTTCTCTGAAGGAGAGATGCGCCGGAACTCCGAGTAGTAGAAAATAGCGGTTTCGGTCACGATGCCGATAATCATGGTCAGTCCCATCATGGAGGTGATATTCAACTCCGTCCCGGTCACGGCCAAACCGAGAAACACCATGCCCATGGCCATTAAAGGCATCGCCAGAATAGCCAATGCAGCGCGAAAGCGTTCATAGAGAAATAGCAGCAACACGAACACCAGCGCCACGGCAGCCGCGAACACCTGTATCAGCCCTTTGAACGCCTTCTGCTGTTGCAGATAAAGGCCGCCCAACTCGACCCGAATGTTGTCCGGGATCAGTTTGGTGGCGATCAATCCCTTAACCTCGCGCATCACCGAGCCCAAATCCCTGCCACTGATGCGCCCGGTGACCGCCACCATGCGTTTGAGATTTTCCCGGGTAATCTGCGGCTGCCCCGTAATCGTTTGAATGGTTGCAATGCGCTTGAGCGGCAACCAATGTCCATCCGCGGCCTGCAACTGCAACAGGCCCAGCTTATAGATGGCATTGCGTTCCTTCTCTTGCGACCACAACCGGACAGCGATCATCTTCTGTCCCTTTTGCACCGATGTCGTCACCTGTCCGGCCAATAATGTGCTGATCTGGCGCGTTACCTGTTCCGGATTGAGCCCTTCCAGAGCCGCTCTGGCCCTGTCCACTTTGATGGAGATTGCATCACCGGCAATTACAATCCCGTTACGCACATCAACCACGCCGGATATGTGACGAACAGCTTTGGCGACCTTTGGCGCAAGATCAGCCAGTTCTTGCGGATTATCACCGAACAACTTGATCTCAATCGGTTGCGGCACGGCCGTCAAATCACCGATCACATCCTCCATCAGCAAGGCCATATCAATGTCCAGTGCGGGAACCGCCGCATGCACCTTGCCGCGCACTTCATCCATGATGGCGTCGATCCCGCGACGCGGCTGCGGCTTCAGGCGCACAAAGAAGTCGCCCTGATTGGCCTCCGTCAGGCTGCCGCCCAATTGCGCCCCGGTTCGCCGCGAATAGGTCGCCACTTCCGGGGTTGCATGCAGAATATGCCCAACCTGCCGTAGCAGGCGGTCGGTTTCGGTCAGTGACATGCCCGGCGGCGCCATATAATCCAGCACGAAGCCGCCTTCATCCATGTGCGGCATAAAGCCGCTGCCGATGATCCGGTAGCCCGCGTATCCGGCAAATACAAGACAGACTGCGACAGGAATTAGAATGAGTGGCCGATGCAGCATGCCGCCAAGCCATTTCTCGTATATGCCGAGCAGCTTGGCCTGTACAGGCCCTTCATCCTCTTCGGCGGCGTCCTTCTCACGCAGTACATGCGCCGCCAATAGCGGCACAGCCAGCCAGGCTACCAGGAAGGAGACAATCAATGCGCTGGCCATGGTCAGCGACAGGGCCTTGAAAAAAGCGCCCGTTACCCCGTCCAGAAAGGCCAGCGGCAGAAATATGATGGCCGTCGCCATGGAAGAGCCAAGCAGGGGCTGAAAAAACCCGGTGGCGGCCTGCATGATAGTTAGTTCATGCTGTTCAGAGCCGCCAATTTTATCGCGAAGACGCCGGATGATCTGCTCAATCATGACAATGGCATCGTCGATCACCAGCCCCACGGCAGCAGCCATGCCGCCGAGTGTCATGATGTTAAATCCGAAATGGAAGGTATTTAGCAATAGCACCGTAATGGCGAATACAGTCGGTACGGCGATCAACGTAATCAATGTGATCCTGAAATTGCGCAGAAAGACAAGCAATATCAACGCAGCCAGAACAACGCCGATAAAAATTGCATCGCGCACGCTCCTGGCCGAGGCAACAATCAACCGGCTTTGGTCGTACCAGTTTTTAACCGCGACATCGGCGGGCAGCTTACGTTTGTAGCGTCTCAGCCGCGCGCGAACATCCGCCGCGATCTGAACTGTATTGCCACCCGGTTGCTGGTACACCTGGAATAGCACCGCATCCCTGCCATCCGCCGTGACGCGCATCCATTGTGGCCGAACACTTCGGTTCACTGTTGCAACATCTTCGAGTTCAACATTACCGTTATTGCCGCTGGCTAAAACGGTATGACGTATGGCATCCAGGCTGTCGAAACGGGTGTCCGATACGGTCAGAAACAATTTGTATCTGTCTTCAATACGGCCAACCGCCGTTAGCACATTGCTGGCCGTCAACGCATTGGCCACCTGTTGCAGCGTGAGACCGAACGCATGCAAGCGGTCGGGGTCAATGGTAATGCGGTATTCTTCCTGATGGCCGCCCAACACACCCACTCTGGCCACTCCGTCCACGCTGGACAGCAAAGGCACAATCTGGAACACCGCAAGATCACGCAGCTTGACCAGAGATTCCTGCTTTGATGTAAGGCTGTAGGCGAGCACCGGGAAAACAGTGGGATCCATGCGCCGCACCGTAAAACTTGTACCTGCGGGAAATTGTGACTGGATCTGGTTAAATGCCGCACTGACCTGCAGTGCAGCGGAAACCATGTCTGTCCCCCAGGCGAAATTGATGGAGATATCGGCACTACCACGGCTTGTAGTCGAACGCAGGTTGACTACGCCGGGAACCGAACGGATGGCCATTTCCGCCGGCCGTGTGATCCGGATTTCCATCTGTTCGGCAGGCCGGTCGCCTGCATTGAGTGAGACCACAATGCGTGGGAACGTGACTTGCGGGAACAAACCGACAGGCATCTGAAAGGTACGAAAGGCGCCCATGGCGGCGAGGAGCAGCAAAAGAGTCAGCAGAGATCGCCGGTGACCCTGAATCCATGCGGAGACAGTCACCGGCTTTGATCCGCTGTTACGGTATCACCATCGCTCAATTCCGCCACTCCGACGGTGACCACGTGCTGCCCGGCCTTGAGAGCGCCACGAATCAGCACATGGTCATCCTTTTCCAACATCACCTGCACCGGCACGCGCACCGCCACGCCGTGCTCCACCAGCATCACATAAGTGTGTTCGCCGTACATCAGCGCCCGGCGAGGCACGACCAGTGCATGGGGAAACATACGCGCCGTCAGATCCGCGGACACCGTCATGCCGGGAAGAAAAGGAGCGGTCTGCGAACCTTCAAGCCGAACCAGCACATCAGTCAGCCGGGTTTGCGGATTGACCACATGCAGCACCTTGTCAACCGATGCAGACACCCGTGCATTCGGGTTCATGGCGGGCTGGATTTCGACCGGATTGCCGGGTGAAATCCAGCGGACATCCTCAGCCTCCACGCCGAGCAGCACCTTCAGGCGATCCGGATGACCCAGTTGCATCAGTGTGGTTCCCGCTGCCACGCGCTGGCCTGCCTGCACGGGAACCGTCGCGACCACGGCATCGAATGGCGTCCGGATCTCACGCACCGACTTGCCGAGGCCCTGTTCCTTGAGCTGCCGCAGACGCGTTTGGTTGTCCGACAGCGATTTCCCGGCAGCAGCGACCTGAGATTTCGTAGCCAACTGATCCGCAAACAGGCTGCGAATGCGGGTCATTTCCGATCTGGCGAAGCGAACCGCTGCAATCGCTTGCTGGTAGGCCGCCGTTGCCGCCGGATCAACCACTATTTCGGCCAGCAGTTGCCCTTTGTCCACTGGTTCTCCGGCGAGCACCGGCAAGCGGACAACTTGCCCGTTGTAAGCCAGGCTGATGTTTTGCAGCCATGCATCGTCAAAACTGACCTTTCCATAGACGTGCAGTGTCTCGTCCACATCCTGCGTCACCACCGCAGCCGTTTGCACCTGATGCACAAACACTGCTTCTCCGGCCGAAGATATAGTCACGGTAAACCATTGCAGAAGCATCACCGATGCCAGTATTTGAAGACCTTTCATGGGTGCGTCTCCTGTGAATGGAGCGTCTGTGAATGTGATGCGGGCAGCAGCATTCCCGTCAGCGCATCCAATCCGACAGCTTGTTCCAGAAGCGCTTGTTCAAGGCTGAGGGTCCTGGCCTGCTGGGAGAAATAGGCGTTGCGCAGGGTGGTGAAAGTGAGCATGTCGATTTCACCGGCTTTAAGTGCATTGGCCATCCGTTTCACCGTTACAGCCAGTCCCGGTAAACGGGATGTCAACGCCCGCCACTCATCAAAGACAAGACGCTGATCCTGCGCCAGCTTCTTCGTCTGTACATACGCCGAGGCGAGTTGCTCGTGATATTCCGTTTGTAAACGCTCGCGCGTGGCGCGGGCGATGGCGATATTGCCCCGGTTGCCATTCAATAGCGGCAAATTCAGGTTGATAAACGGGCCCAGCGTCCAGACGCCGCCCGTATCACGCAGGCGATTGGCGCCCACCGTGAAACTCGGAAACTGCGACAGTATCTGTTCGCGTACTTTGGATTCCTGACTTTTGTATCCCGCCTGCAACGCCAGCAAATCAGGGCGCCGTTTTCCAATGGAAAAAAGCATAGCCTGCAATTGCTTCGGTGGCGGCGGAGGACTAAGCAGAGTCACAAGCCCCCCATGAGGAGGTGAAAGCGGAAGTTGCACGGACGGATCCACGCCCAGCAACAGAGCGAGATTATGGGAGGTGTTATTGAACTGGCGTTTGGCTTCCATCCACGCAGCCTGTGCACTCATCATCGGTGCCAGTGCCAGCCCCACCTGATCCAGTGTCGCATTGGCCTGCTTCAATGCTGTTTTCTGTCTTTTCCAGGTATTTCGGGATTGCAAGAACTGATCGTGCAATACATCCATCTGTTGCCGTTGGATTAGTGCCCGACGATAAAGCATGCGCGCCTGCTGGATGATCTGCCATTCCTGCCACAAGACATTCAGATAAACGGCCCTCGCATGTTCAGTGGCCGCGCTTTTCCTGGCCCCACGCGTAATCAGGGACTGAAGATCAAAGCCCAGCCCGAAGCCGTAGCCGGTGATCAGCGAAGGATCGTTTCTGGTGGGAAAATCAACAGACGTACTGAATTGCGGGTCGGGCAGAAGCCCGGCCCGGATGAGCCGCGCCCGGGCTTCGCTCATTTGCGTGCGGGCTGCACGCAGGTGGGGACTATTCAGCACGGCAAGCAGGCCCACTTCCATTTCATCCAGCCCATCTTTGACGTTCACGGTACGATCACGCCATGCCCGGGTCCGTACGGGAG
>CAZQZF010000081.1:0-8727 GCA_964597745.1 uncultured Zetaproteobacteria bacterium | reverse complement strand
ATGCTGCGTTTGACGAGGGGAGCTTGGGGAATACCCTGGCTCCTACTCTACCGGTGGAAGTATTGGTCTTTGTTCTCCGCGTGCATCCCTGTGTCCTCAATGGTTCAATCCTTTTTGGTTGCTTGCGGTTAAGCCGGGCTAATCTTTGCGGATGCCCAACTGGTATTCCTTAACGCCATCCGGGTGATAGATCTCCAGGGCCGGGAGCACGAGCGTGTAGTGATTCTGTTTCGCCCATTCTTTCATGGCCTTATAGGCCTGTATGAGCCAAGCAATGTTCCTCCCGTGAATGTTGCGGTGACGGCTTCCCGTTCCGGAAATTGTTCTTCGTTCAGTGGCGCCGGCGCAACATCGCCATTTTTAAGCAAATATCCAACCTTGGCGCGCCGCTGGCTTTCAGGGGTGCTGCCGGTATCGTCGAGCAAGAGGGCGCATGGCGTTTCTGCTTCGATACCAGCTTTCTTTAAATATTCCTCGGCTTTTTCAATGGAGGGCTCAATGCTGTTATAGGGGCCGACATGAGACAGGTAGGCGATTCGATACGCAGGGGAGACATCCTGAATTACACGGATATTTGAAAACATACCAAGGAAATACATGATGCCGGTTCCACCAAGGAGCGTGGTTATCGCCCCAATGAATATGGCGATGAGAAGTTTATTTGAAAGATATCTGGGCTGTTCCGGCATGAAGAATTCCTGTATGGGTTTGGCCTTGATGGTATACTATCAGCACCATGGTATTTCACCTCTTCATGCGGGTAAAGGCATTTAACCTAGAAAAAGCAGTTGGCCGCACACACATAGCGCAAGTTCTTGATTCGCCTGGCTATATGAAAAAAGTGCTCATCACCAATAAGGTGACGACGCATTTTTTCATTACGCCCTTCAAATCAATACCTTCCACTCTGCACGCACTTCCAACTGCTTTTTCTAGGTTTAATCCGGTTTGGAACTACTCAGGTTCACGGTTTCATGTTAGATGAATACAGGCCGCCATTCGTACATGAATTATAACTTAAGGAGAATCTTCGGTCATGGATGAGGATCTGGGAAAGAAACGGGTGAACAAGGGCCTGCTCTTTTTCAGCACCCTGTTGGCGATGCTGGTGGTTGGGTCCTTTACAGTAAAAACCATCATCAGCAGACCCGATATAAAGGTTACAAAACATAAAATAACCCGTGCGGTACGGGATGACTTCAGGGAACAGGTCAACAGGATGGTAGCGCATTATTCAGTCCGCCAGGAAGGAGGCCTTCCCATAGTGCATCCACCTTCGGGTTCCGACATCTATCTTCTGGCCCGGAATTATGATTGGGGAAAGTTTATTCTTGAACTGGAGAAGGGAAGGCTCTACCGCTTACATCTGGCAAGCATGGATATGCGCCATGCGATCGTGGTGCATGAGTTGAGGTTGATGTACCGCATCAAGCCGGACGAGATCAAAGTCATCGAATTCAAGCCGGTCAGGGCAGGCCGATTTAAACTAATTTGCGGAGAATTTTGCGGGCCCGGACACGCCAGCATGGTCGGAACGCTTATTGTTGAAGATGAGGATCCGGGTGAGGATTGATGATATTCATCAGAAAGTAGGCCATGATGAAAAAAATAAGGAAAAATATAATATTCCGATGCGGAAGCCGCTTACCGCGCGACTGCTCAAAGCTGTTCATAATCCAGTTTGTCGCACCATAAAGGATGATACCGCCCAAGGTATAATAGATGGCAAATTTCATGTGTTAAATACGACGGCACGGGCTTGCAGGATCTGACAAGCCCCTGCCGTTTTGCTTTCTAGTTATAGAGTCTTGAGAAAAGCGATGATCTTATCTACGTTCTCTTTCTTGACCTTGACCTTCATCCTGGTCTTGGCCTTGGGATCGCCCGAGAATTCCTTGACCGCCGCCTTTGCGTTGAAAATCCACTTGCGCAGATGCGCTTCATCCCAAACCCAGCCTCCTTTCTTTAAAGCGGGGCTGTACTTCTTGAAGTTGGCCATGGTTCCCGCCTTTCTGCCAAAAACTCCCTTTAGACCAGGTCCGACTTTAGGTCTGGTAGTAAAGTTATGACATATCTTGCACTTAGCCACAACTCGAGGGGTTTTTGCCACGGCCTGCTGAACAGGCATCAACCCGACCACCGCCACAAACGCCAACGCAAAAAACAGAATCTTTTTCACACTTACCTCCACATAATAAAATTTTAGATACGATTACTATCTCAGGTCAATGTTACCGGAGAAGGAATCATATTTGCCAAGGCCAAGTATACCTTGATGTACATCAAAGATGAAAGGGGGAAACACTACCTGTTGCTCCCCGGACATGCGTAGAAAATGCGCTATCTTGCGGTTCGGAAAGATTGACCCCCTGAATTTGACCTAAATCAATGCCATAGTAATTTAGTCTGATAATCATATGACCATTACTTTAAGATAAGAGGAGGTTTATAATGACTGATTCTTCGATTCACGATCAGGATGAAGAGCCGGTAGCAGGCTGGCAGGCATTCCTGGATGATCCGTCCATGTTGTTATTTCTTGGTATTGCAAGCCCAACGCTGCTTTACACGCTCTGGGGTGTAATGGAGGTGCTTAGCGTGCCGGTGGCAGGGTATTGATGAGATTATGACTGCCGCAACTGAGATGTCCGGATTAAGTCCCAAGGAACGCAGGGCGCGAAATCGGTTCGTAGCCCTGTTTGCTATTCTGGCCGTGCTTGCCGCCGTTGTGCTTGTTTGCGGCGTGCTGTCATTGGTCTATCCGGATTTGGGCATTCCATTTATATGGGTGGCGTTTCCGATCGGGCCCCAGCCGGCTCCAATTCCATAAGTTATAAATAAAGGGAGGAGAGATATATGAGTTACACAAGTTTGGATCCCATACCGCACCGTCACTGGTGGCGATTGCGTGTTGGCCCCGATGAAAAAATCTGGATCACCGTTGCCTATGCCTGGTGTCTGGTCATGGTGGTCTGGATGGTCGGCTGGTATTTCGTCGGCAACCAGAATCAGGCTGGCGAGGCATTCCGTGTCACTCCGGACGGTTTTGCGGACAAGATGGACCAGATGATCGAGAAATATCAGTTAAAGGATGCCTCCGGTAAACCTTTGAGTGAGGGCGAAACAGAGATCCCGGTGGTGCAGGTGCCGGAAGGCGGTAATGTGTTTATCGCCGCGCATCAGTTTGAATGGCCGGTCATTCCCGTGCTGGAAATGGGCAAGACCTATGTTTTTCACATCTCATCACAGGATGTAGATCACGGCTTCTCACTACTGCCCATCAATGTCAATCTGCAATTGATCCCCGGTTACGACTATGTATTGAGGTTCACGCCCAACAAAACCGGCGTCTACCGGATTACCTGCAATGAATTTTGTGGGCTCGGACATCACACAATGGCGGGCAAGCTGTACGTCATTGATACAGCAAAGAATGTGGTCCTTGACGGCAAGGGCGGCGTCAAAGGCGGAGAAATAGGGGGGGCAATATAATGGCGACTTTAAGAAATCCACAAGATTTTATCACCTGTCCGGATACTGGCCAGCATCTTAATAAGCCGGTCGTCAGCCTGGTGAAGGTGAATATCCTGACGGCTGTCGTAATGCTCCTGGCCGGAGGGGTGCTTGGTCTGGGCGTGGCGCTGACGCGCTGGCCGGCCATACATCTGCTTCCATCGGAGTGGTTTTATATCGCCCTGACCGGCCACGGCGCCGCCGTGCTGCTGTTCTGGATCCACTTCTTTGAGGTGGGCGTCTCCTACTATTTCTGTACCACGCCGATCAATGCCCGGCTGGCCACGCCGAAGATCGCCTGGCTCTCCTTCTGGCTGATGTTGATCGGCGCGGCGCTAGGCACGGTCATGGTGCTGATAGGTCAGGCAACGGTCATGTTTTCGGCCTATCCGCCGCTGATGGCGCATCCGTTGTTTTATGTCGCCGTGGTTCTATTCGCCGTTGGCGCCCTGATCCCCTGTTTCATTTACATCGCCACGCTGGTCAAGGCCAAGAATGAGCGCACCTATGAAGGCTCCATGCCACTGGCAACCTTCGGCGGTCTGACATGGTCCATTATCGCTATCTTCACCTGGGTGATGGGCGCGGTCATCATGCTGCCGACCATGCTGTGGTCCATGGGTCTGATCCATACTATTGACGCGCAGATGTATCGAGTGGTCTTCTGGGCTTTGGCCCACTCCACGCAGCAGATGAACATCTGCATGCACATTACCATCTGGTATACGCTGGCCGCCGTGCTGTTTGGCGCCCGGCCGCTTAATGAGAAGGTGAGCCGCATGGCGTTTGTATTATATCTGTTCGCACTGCAGCTCGGTTCGGTCCACCACCTGTTATCCGACCCGGGATCCAGCTTCGCCTGGCGCACGTTCAACACCAGTTACGCCGCCTATCTGGCCGTGCTCGGCAGCATGATCCACGGCCTGACCGTGCCGGGCGGCATCGAACTGGCGCAGCGTCGCCGGGGTCTGTCGCATGGGCTATTTGAATGGCTGCGCAAGGCGCCGTGGTCCAGTCCGGTCTTCTCCGGCTTCTTCCTCTCCGTGGTGCTGTTCGGTTTTCTCGGCGGCATCACCGGCGTGACCATGAGCAATCAGCAGCTCAACATGATCGTTCACAATACGGTGTACGTCCCCGGCCACTTTCACGGCACGGTTGCGACCGGAACGACGTTGGCGTTCATCGCCTTTTCCTACTGGATCGTGCCGCTTGTCACCCGCCATAAGCTGGCGGCTCCCGGGCTGGCCCGGATGTCAACGTATCTGTTCGGCCTGGGCATGGGCACCTTCGCCCTGTTCATGATGGCGGCTGGCCATCTGGGCGTGCCCCGTCGGCACTGGGACATCACCTATGCCGACGCGGCCCTGAAGTTCGACTTCTCCGCCACGGCGCACATGTTGATGACCGTCGCCGAAATCGGCGCGGCGATCGGCGGCATTGGGGCATTGTTCTATATCATTTCCATGCTGGGCACCTTCTTTGGCAAGACGGTAGAGAAGGGTGTTCTGCCACCGTTGGCCGAGCCGGCCGGCGTGGTCGCGGCCAGGTTACATGGCGGAACGGAGCCGCATATCAAGGGCTTGGAAGTTCCGGGTTCGCTGGTGCTTTGCATGGTTCTGATTACCTTCATTATCGTCTACTACTTCGCCCAGTTTAAGTATTTGGCGACAATCTGGGGAATCAGGTAATACGCTCCATAAGCGATTATTATCGTCTGAAAAAAGGAGCCTCTCTCAAAGGAGGCTCCTTTTTCTTAGGCAGGAGGCCCAGGCCCGCAACCCATCGTGCATTCAGAGGATGCTCCGGTTAGACTGAAACTTGTCTGCACGGTATCAGATTTCACCAGGAGTCAGGGAGAGCTGTTCATGGGATGGATAATGAAATGCATGCTTGGCCTGCTCTTGCTGCTCATGGTCAGCGCCTGTGGTTGGGCGCAGGCGTCAACGGACGGAGGATTCCTCGCCAAGGCTAAAAACCGGCTACAGGGATCAGCGCAACCTTCTATCCGGAATATCAAGCCATTCGGCAAGGATTTTGACAGTGAGAAAGCGTTGAAGGATAGTCAGGCCGCTATAGGCCGCGGCCTGGCCGATGATGCATTCCATGATCGTAACGGCAAGCGAGTTAAGCTCTCGGATCTTCGCGGCCGCCCACTGCTTATCAGTATGATTTACACTAGCTGTTTTCATATATGTCCGACAACGACCAAAAACCTGGCTAACGCCGTCAAATCGGCTCGTAGCGCTGTTGGAAAAGATAATTTTTCAATTGTTACCATTGGTTTTGACGCCCTTCACGATACACCTGAGAGGATGCGAGCGTTTGCCCGTCAACAGGGAGTCAACGGCGAAAGAAACTGGGCGTTTTTGAGTGCGGACAAGACTACAATCACCCATTTAGCCGCAAATATAGGCTTCCTGTTCAAGCCATCATCGAAAGGCTTTGACCATCTGATACAACTAACGATTGTGGACGCGAATGGCAGGATTTACCGACAGATCTACGGTATGGATTTCGATCCCGATCTTCTCACCGAGACCATGAAGGAACTGGTCTTTGGTCTGAGCCCCGAAACACTGAGCCTGTCTTCACTGGTCAACAAGGTGCGTCTGTATTGCACGCATTATGACCCTGCCACGGGAACATATCAGTTTAATTACGGTATGGTGTTTGGCATGGGATTCGGCGTATTAATGCTGAGTGTCACGGGATTCTTTCTTGTCCGCTTCCTGCGTTATTCATGAAGAGCAATAGGTTCATGAGGTTCACAGTTCACGGATCAGCGGTTCGGGAGTGATGAAGACTGAACCGTTGAACCGTGAACCCGATAACTCCGTCAGCCACTCATGGGTAAGCCGGTTTTTCCGGTCTGTCTTCTACTTTATTGAAGCCCGTTTCAATTCTGCTTTTGGTGATAACAATCCATTTTACCATCTGGGTGATCTCGGATTCTATTTCTTTTACATCATGCTTGCCTCCGGAACATATCTGTTTTTCTATTATGAACCGACCGTGAGTGGCAGTTTCGATCAACTGCAGCGCCTGACGCGTGAACAATGGTATCTCGGCGGCGTGATGCGCAGCCTGCATCGCTATGCCGCCGATGGGATGGTCCTGGTCATGGCTCTGCATATTCTTCGGGAGTGGGTCATGGGGCGTTTCCGCGGGCCGCGATGGTTTTCCTGGATCACCGGCGCGCCTCTCCTGATCATGGTGTATTTGAGCGGTATTATCGGTTTCTGGCTGGTCTGGGATCAACTGGCGCAGTTCATTGCCGTGCGCGCTTCCGAATGGCTGGACTGGTTGCCTATCTTCGCCTCGCCCATGGCGCGCAATTTCCTGCTTAATACCGATGTCACTGATGTGCTCTTTCGGCTACTGATCGTCATGCATGTCAGCATACCTCTGTTCCTCCTGGCTATGATGCTGGTTCACGTGAAAAGGGTCAGCCGGGCGCATATCCTGCCACCTCGAATGCTTGCGCTGGGGACTCTTGGGGCATTGATGCTGTTGTCGCTCCTCCGGCCTGTAGTCAGCTATGTCCGCGCCGATTTAGGCGCTGCGATAAACACCTTGAATCCGGACTGGTTTTATCTGTTTTTCTATCCACTGATAAAGGCCGGATCGATGGGCATGCTCTGGGCCCTGTTTGCCGCGGTCATCCTGTTGATGCTGTTTCTGCCTTGGTTGCTGCCACGTCCCAAGACGGAACCGGTGGCGGCGGTGAATCTGGATTACTGCAGTGGCTGCGGCCTCTGCGCTGATGACTGCCCCTACGAAGCGATTAGAATGCGTGATCGCAGCGATGCTCACCCCTCTTTCCTGCAAGAGGCCTCGGTCATCGCCAGTAATTGCGTCCGCTGTGGCATATGTACAGGCGCATGTCCGTCATCTAACCCGTTTCGCCGTGCGACGGCTCTGCCCTTCAGCCACGTCGATGTCTTGAAAAGCGGTATCGAAATGCCGCAGTGGAATGTTGACCTGATACGCCGCCAGGTTGCCCGCGCGGTGTCAGGATCCGGGGTAGCGGACAGGATTCTTCTTGTGGGTTGCGAGCATGGTATCGATATCCGGACACGCATCATGGATAATGTTGTGCCGGTAATCGCACCCTGTATCGGCATGTTGCCGCCCGCATTTATCGAACATGCCCTTCGCAAGGGCGTATCGGGCGTCCTGCTGAATGGTTGCCGCCAGGGGGATTGCTACCATCGCCTTGGCGGAAGCTGGCTCAGGGATCGTTTGAACAATGAACGCAGGCCCTTCCTGCGGCATTCGGTGGATCGTTCCAGGATTGGTCTTTGCTGGGCCGCACCGCCCGATTGGCAGGAGTTACAACATGCAATTGATGTCTTACGACAACCTTATTGATTGTCTTCCAAGGAGATAATGCTTGAATAGGCCTCATCATCGAAATGCTAGCTATCGCTTTCTGAAATTTATCCAAAGTGGTGGCCGACGGATTTTTCAGCTTGCGGAGGGTGCGGCAAACGCTGCGTTTGGTCCGGAGAACAACCCGATGTATTATCTGGGCGGACTCACATTCTTTTTCCTGTATATTCTTGTCATCACCGGCATCTATATTTACATTTTTTACGATACGGAAGTCAGCGGCGCTTTTGCCTCCGTTGAATACCTGACGCATGAACAATGGTATCTGGGCGGCGTCATGCGCAGCCTGCACCGTTATGCCTCGGATGCCATGGTTGTCACCATGATTCTGCACATGCTTCGGCGTTTCTTTAATGACCGGTATAACGGCGGTCGGTCATTTTCCTGGGTCACCGGCGCTCCCATGCTCTGGCTAGTGTTTATCACTGGCCTGCTGGGTTACTGGCTTGTTTGGGATCAGTTGGCGCAGTTTATCGCCGTACGGACATTTGAATGGATTGACTGGCTACCGGTTATCGCCGAACCCACGGCGCGCAATTTCCTGACCAATGCGAATATGACGGATACGCTCTTCCGGTTACTGGTGGTCACTCACCTGGGCCTGCCGCTGTTTCTTCTGGCCGCCATGTTGCTCCATACCAACCGGCTGCACCAACCCAAGGTGAATCCGCCCCGGCGCCTGGCCATAGGGACCCTTGCTGCCCTTCCGGTGCTTTCCCTCGTCCATCCCGCGCTGACCCATGCACCGGCGGTTCTGGGTATTGCCTCAAGCCTTCTGCCATTCATCCCGTTCTACGTGGCACCCCACACCCTGATCCGCTA
>CAZQZF010000080.1:0-8756 GCA_964597745.1 uncultured Zetaproteobacteria bacterium | reverse complement strand
TCAGTAGTTTCAGGACGATGTACTGCTTTGAGTTAATGAATATCTTACGAATGAGACGTGAGTTCATGTGTGTAAACCCGGAGGACATGACGGGCGGTAAGGCACTGAAGTTCTATACATCCGTCCGTCTGGATGTACGCCGTATCGGTTCAATCAAGAAAGGCGATCAGATCCTGGGAAATGAAACCCGGGTGAAGGTGGTGAAAAACAAAATGGCGCCTCCATTCAAGAAGGCTGAATTTACTATTGTGTATGGCGAAGGCATTTCCCACCCCGGAGAATTGATTGATCTGGGCGTTGAATATGGTCTGGTCAACAAGAGTGGCGCCTGGTATGCCATGGATACGCAGCGTATTGGTCAGGGCCGGGAAAACGCAGTTCAGTTCCTGCGCGATCATCCGGAACTAATGAGCCAGATTGAGTCTGATCTGAGAGAAAAAATGGACCTTCCTCCAGCACCCGAACAACCATCTCCGACCTGATCCTTTTTGCTTGCGGATTATGCGGTTTGATTTGAAGCAGTTATAATATTCTGGACAGGACACTGACTAAATTCTCCCCTTTCTGCCTGCAAAGCACCTGTGGCGACAGCCTGACGTAAATGGACTAACTTTATTTGCCGGATGATGCCCTGATTTTCCTCCATGAAATGTAATGCCTCGCGGATGACTTTACCGGAGTTGTTGTACAGGCCGGAACTAACCCTTGCTTTGATTTTAGACTCCAGTGTCGGGGCGAGCGAGATGTGCATCATAACCTCCTTTTGCCCCAACAGTGCAGGTGCAGTATCCAATCACTATCAATCTATGTAGATGTCCCGTATATGATATTGTTGTGGTGATGAATAAATACTCCGTATAATCTCAAACCAGAAAAAACATGACGTGTCATTTGACGAGACTAAATCGACGTTCACTGATACTTTGGGCCGTTTAACTTCTGACCCGGATCATTCTGAAGATGAGGAAAAGGCTGTATGAGGGAGTGAAATAGGCGGAATTTCAAGTCATGTTGATTACCAAGTTCGGCCAAGTTAGACAGGAGAAGATCATGAAATCAGAGTTTACGGCAATTATTGAAACCGCACCAGAAGGTGGCTATCGGGCTATTTACCCTGAAGTTCTCGGTTCAAATGGACAAGGCGGAACGGTGGATGCAGCAAAGGACAATCTAAGGCATGCCATTGGATTGATACTGGAAGATCGCAGAGATGCTCTTTTTCGCGGGCTGCCTGATGCTGCCATCCGTGAGAAGGTTTTGGTCGGGTGAAAAGGAGAACATGGGAACGCAGACCAAGAACTGCTGGTTGCTACCTGAAACGGGAAGGCAGCTTACATTTCCTTTGGATAAATCCGAAAAACGGAGCGATCGAGGCAGTTCCACGGCACACCGAAATCAGAGAACCTTTGGCAAAGAAAATCCTAAAGAATTTGAATGCAGAATAAAATACTGAACGATGAAGAGAAACAGGGTCAGAGTATGGCCTATGCCCTTCGACTTCTCAGCCGGCGCGAGTTTTTTCAGGTGGAGATGGTAGCGAGGTTGCGAGCACGGGATTATAGCGAGTCCTGTATCCAACGGACTGTCGAGAGGCTGATTAAGCAGGATTATCTCAATGAAGATCGTTACTGTAGCGCCTTTTTTCGTGTGCATTTGAGAAGAGGGGAGACGCCGGGGATAATAGCGGCCAAGGCTAAAAGGCAGGGCGTGCAGGAGGCAGCAGTGGCGGTCGCATTGGCAGACTGTATGGAGGAATATGACGCCGTTGAGGCATGCAGAGCTGTGTTGGCCAGACGTGATCCTCGAAAATTACATCTTGAGGATCGCGGAATCTGGCAACGGCATGCCAGATATTTGAAGAACAAAGGTTTTGATACTGCTACTATTGTTCGCGTCATGAACTCAGATGAAGGAGGTTGTTAGTGTCCCGTCCCATAAAGGCAGAGGAAATTCGCGCCCGTTTTCTAAAGTTCTTTTCCGAACGGGGGCATGAGATTGTCTCTTCGAGTTCTCTGGTGCCAGCTGGCGATCCAACGCTTCTGTTTACCAATGCCGGTATGGTTCAGTTCAAAAACGTATTCCTGGGAAATGAACAACGCGCCTATAGCCGGGCCGCATCCAGTCAAAAATGCGTGCGTGCCGGCGGCAAGCATAACGATCTTGAGAATGTCGGCCGCACGGCCAGACATCACACCTTTTTTGAAATGCTGGGCAATTTTTCCTTTGGGGACTACTCCAAGAGTGAGGCCATACGTTATGCCTGGGCATTTCTGACCGGGGATCTCGGTATCGACCCGGACCGGCTGTTTGTCACTGTTTATGAAAAAGACGATGAGGCGGCCGATATATGGCTGAATGAGATTGGCGTACCGGCAAGTCAATTCGCCCGTATTGGCGCCAAAGATAATTTCTGGAGCATGGGAGATACGGGCCCCTGCGGTCCCTGTTCCGAAATTTTTTACGATCATGGGCCTGAGATTCCAGGCGGTCCGCCCGGCAGTCCGGATGAAGAAGGAGATCGCTTTGTCGAACTCTGGAACCTGGTGTTTATGCAGTTTGATCAGGCGGCGGATGGCAGTCGCAGCGCCCTTCCCAGACTCTGCGTGGATACAGGCATGGGCCTGGAACGTACGGCAGCGGTCATGCAGGGAGTGCACAACAACTACGATATCGATCTTTTCCAGAATCTCATTGCCGCCGCCTCCGATGTAACGGGGGTGAAATACGGTTCCGGCGAACAGAGTGATGTTAGTCTTCGCGTCATTGCCGATCACTTGCGTTCTGTTTGTTTCTTGCTTGCCGATGGCGTCCTTCCGTCCAATGAAGGCAGAGGCTTCGTGTTACGCCGCATTTTGCGACGGGCCCTTCGGCATGGTCGTTTGCTTGGTGTTCAGGAAGCTTTTATGCATCGGCTGGTGCCTTCGATGGTTGCGGAAATGGGCGGGTATTTCCGGGAACTGAAGGAACAGGAGACAAGCATCAGGGACGTAGTCCGTGTCGAGGAAGAGCGCTTCATCAAGACATTGGACAAGGGTCTGAAATTGTTGGATCAGGCCGTTGCCAAGGCAGGAGACGGAGGCGAAATTTCGGGTAACACGCTTTTTGTTCTGTACGATACCTATGGGTTTCCCGTAGACCTGACTGCCGATATTCTGAACGGCCGGGATATCAGGCTGGATCTGGCCGGCTTTGAAAAGTGCATGAGGGAACAGAAAGAACGTGCGCGAGCCGCCTGGTCCGGTTCGGGGGAACAGGCAGTGCCAAAGGCTGTTTTTTCCCTGCGTGAGCGGCACGGACCGACGGATTTTCTCGGATACACCGATCTGGAAGCAAAAGGCGTCATTTCCGGATTGATCCGGAATGGGAGAAAAGTACTGAAACTGGACAAGGGCGAGCGAGGATGGCTGGTAGCCAATCAGACTCCGTTCTACGGTGAATCGGGTGGGCAGACGGGCGATAAAGGCTTGATTAGAACGGATACGGGAATTTTTAGAGTTGAAGACACCAAAAAACCGCTTATGAACCTGCATGTACATATAGGGGTTGTTGAATCCGGCACTATAGAAACAGGAAGCATAGGGAATTTTTCGGTAGATGCGGAGCGTCGACAGGATATTCGCCGGAACCATACAGGCACGCATCTGCTTCAGGCCGTCCTGCGTAATGTATTAGGCAATCACGTACGGCAAGCAGGTTCACTGGTGTCTCCGGACCGCTTGCGGTTCGATTTCCACCATTTTCAACCACTTACTGATGATGAAAAGACCCGGATTGAAGTCGAGGTTAATGCAGCTATTTTTGGCAACGACAAGGTGGTGACAAAGCTGATGCGTCCCGAGGATGCCATTGCCAGCGGGGCCATGGCCCTGTTCGGAGAAAAATATGGTGATGAAGTTCGCGTTGTGCATGCAGGCCCCTCCACCGAGCTTTGTGGCGGCACCCATGTCAGCCAGCTTGGCGATATCGGCATGATCCACATTATGGCCGAGTCCGGGGTCGCGGCCGGTATCCGGAGGATTGAAGCTGTTACTGGTTCCAGGGCGCTGACGGTGTTGCTCAATGACTCCGGCAAGCTACGGCTTGCAGCCCAGCGGTTACAGTCTGCGCCGAATGATGTGCCGGACAAGATCGATCAATTGCAAAGCCGGTTGCACCAGGCGGAACGGGAGTTACAGAAACTTAAGTCCAGGCAGGTCTCTTCATTATTGGACACTCTTGTGGCGCAGGCAGTTGGAGTTGCGGATACCAAACTGCTGGCGGTTGAATTGCCCCCCGGTCAGGATTCCGCTTCGCTGCGTGATTCCCTGGATAAATGCAAGGCTAAACTCAAGTCCGGCATCATTGTGCTGGCGGTTAGGGGAGATAAGAAGGTACAGTTGATCGCAGGCGTAACTGACGACCTTACCGGCCGGTTTCACGCCGGTAAGATTGTCAATGAGATTGCCGTCCAACTGGGTGGCCGGGGTGGAGGCAGACCGGGCATGGCGCAGGCAGGCGGTACGATGCCCACAAAACTTAAAGAGGTCTTGGCCAAGGTGCCGAAGATCATCGAGCAACTTAACCAGAACTCTTGAGTAACAAAATCATAAGTGATTGATTTTATTGCTCTCGGATTGGTAGCCGCTAAGCCGGGTGAGTCGCTATTCATGAAAATGTGGGTTAATGCCTGATGGCGGTTTATGCCGTTGGCGATATTCAGGGTTGCTATGACCCTTTAAGATGCTTGCTGGACAAACTACATTTCGATCCATTGTATGATCAACTTTGGTGTGCAGGCGATCTTGTCAATCGCGGGCCCAATTCACTCCTTGTCCTCCGATACCTGAAAGGGCTCGGTCGCGCCTGTGTTTCCGTCCTGGGTAATCACGACCTTCATCTGCTCGGTTTGGCGGCGGGAGAGGCGCCGTATCGCCGTGATACCCTGGAGGATGTGATATCAGCGCCGGATTATGAGGAGTTGATCCATTGGCTTCGATTTATGCCGGTTTTGCATCATGATGAAGGACTCGGCTGGTGCATGGTGCATGCGGGTCTGCATCCAGCCTGGGATCTGAAGCAGGCAAAGATCCGGGCCAGACTAGTCGAGGCAACGATTCAATCCGATTCTTGGCAAAGCTTCTGTACCCTGATGCATAGTCGTTTATTTCCCTGCTCTGACCCGCCGGCAGGGGACTGGGAACAAACGCTGTTTACCGCCGCGGTTATGACCCGAAGCCGTTGCTGCACCCCGAAGGGATATTTCAACTGGTTTAATCGAGGGAGTGAACCTGTATCAGGCGAAGAGCTCCCCTGGTTTGCCGTCAAGCCATGCGTTTGGGAAAGAGAGTGTAGAGTCGTTTATGGCCACTGGGCGGCGATGGGACTGGTTCTGGATCAGGATCATGTGCTTGGACTGGATTCAGGCTGTGTCTGGGGAGGAGCCCTGACCGCGGCTCGCCTTGATCACCCGGGGCGGGAAATTACGCGGATCAAATGTGAATCCTGCCAGGAAATAGGCAAATAAAGAGCCTCTTGCAAAACTCGTGAGCGGCGATCGGCTTCCCCACTTCGGCCCATTGCCGAGCTTGAATTTCGCTCCATGGAACCACCATGCAGCTCATTCCACCCCGAAAATTGACTCGAAGTGGGATTGCCACTCATCCACCCAGAGTTTTGCAAGAGGCTCTAAAGACTGAGGATTCTAGGGTGATTGGTGATTGGTGATTGGTGATTGGCATCATTCATGATGCCAATCAAGGATCTTTTGACGCAGAATCTGTTTAGAAGCAAGTTTTTCCTTGTCCGGTACAAAGACGCCGGTACGGCGCGACTGGAGGTGGATATACCACCCTTCCAGAAATTGCAGGAACATCTCCTCCATCAGTTTTTCATCGCTGGCAGCCTTCGGACCGATGTAACCAGGACTTGAAGTGATTTCCCCTCGCACGGCAATCCGGATATTGCCAAGGATAGATACCTTGCTCGTATCAAGCACCCGGAAATAGCCGGACAAATCAAGGTAAACCAGCCAGGGGCGTCCCGGCTCAGTCTCTTTCATGGTATCAACGAACTGATCCTTATTGGGCAAAGCAGGCGGGCTTAGACGATGAACAATGGAATGGGCGAAGATTCCGGTCATCAGAAGATTAAATATGCCTGGCTTGGCTCTAGGCTTCAGGCCCAGTTGTTTGTCACGGACCAATCTCATCCCAGACCAGCCGGAGGCCTCGTCCTGATTATATATTCTTGCATCCGAGCCTTTCAGGTCTTCGGCGAATGCACAAGTGCGCCAGTGATGCATATCATCAGAAAGCCTCCATGCTTCATTGCCGGCGGCTGACAATGCGTCAATGGAAAAACATAAGGGGGGGATCATGGACCGGCTAGAATCACCGGCAAGCCGGAGGCTGGATCAAGTTTCAAACAGATTTCTCCATGCAGCAACCGCAGCATGTCTATTCCGATGAGCTGTTTACGCCATCCATGCATGCAGGGGATATCCGGCGCCGGAGAGTCGTTACGACCCGCCCATGAAGCCAGTTTCAGAAGATCACTTTTTTTTGCCAGGAGAGTTGCGGCAATGTTTTCCTGGTTCGCACGTAGCCGGACCAGGGCTGACAGGAGTTCAGCGCGAAGATTGTCTCCTGAACTCTTTGTCTTTGAATTCCTTGGCGGCGGCCAGTTGGATGAAGGGCAAGCGCGTCCCTGCTTCCAGGCGTCAATCAGTTCATTGGCAACAGAACGTATCCTGGAGTCTGAAATACCGCGAATCTGACCCAATGATGTGAGGTCGGGGTCATTCCGCCGGGCGAGGTTCAGCAGGACTTCATCGGGGATGACGCGTCTTCTTGGTTTGTCCTGTCTCTGGGCAATATGTTCCCGGCAGGCCGAAAGGGCGCGCAGAATGGCAAGTTGTTGACCGGACAGGCCATTGATCCCCCGCACCTTTTGTAGAGCGTCATTATCCGTGATTTTATAAGTATCAAAGTTATAAAGGTTCCACTGTTCTTCCTCGAGCCATGCCCTGCGATTGGCTGACTGGAGCTGTTTTTCCAACTCCCTGTACACGGGAAACAGGTAGATGACATCATGCGCGGCATAAGTAATCTGTTTTTTCGTCAAGGGGCGGGAGAGCCAGTCACTGAATGATTCTGATTTTGGCAGGACTGTTTGCGAAACGATGTTGACCAGCTTTGCCAGACTGGCCTGTTCACCGAGTCCCAGAAGCGCCGCTGCGATCTGGGTGTCAAAAATGGGTTGTGGAATCCTGCCGCTGGCCCGGAGGATAATCTCCACATCCTGTCGACCGGCGTGAAACACCTTCAGACATGCAGGCTCATGGATTGTATCCCACAAGGGGGTCAAGTCCCGGATTGCGAGAGGATCGATCAGGTAACAGTCGGTATTCGTGGCTACCTGGATCAGTCCCAAATGTGGATAATAGCTGTTTTCACGGTGGAATTCGGTGTCAATGCAGAGCACCCCGGCTTTGGCCATCTGCTGGCATGCATCTGCAAGTGATTGTTGGGTATCAATAAAGACCGGACTGGATTCAAGATTCGGCATTGCAACGCAGACTAGCCCGTATCATTTGTGAAATCACGGAAATATCCTATGAAGTCATCATCATGGATGTGGAGAGCGGCGAGATTGTTGCCGGAAGTTTGCCGATGCCGCACACGCCGCGCGTGTTAGCGAGTATAATATGTGCTGTTTACCGCCAATGGGGAGCTGGTGCGGGTGGATGTGAATACGGGCGGATATAAGGAGGTCAAAAAGTTTGACGGTTATGTGTGCGGCATGGACAGGATCGGCGATTATCTGTTCGTCTGCATGTCAAAAACCGAAGGAACCATACGTTTAACCAGCCACCCCTGCCACGCTCTATACGGTGACGTGGAGTGGCGTGTTTAAAAGCGCGGTAGCACCACCGGCCAATGCAGCTCTCGGGGTAAACGGGTTTTTCTTTATCACCAGCGATTCGCTGATGCTGACGGGCGCTGTGACGCCGGCGCCATAACCCCGGTCGGTAGGGAGGCAAGAAGGTTCTTCATCTTCATACTTTAACTCATTAGTTGGTTGTGGGTGATAAATCGGATTCTATTTCGAGTAGTTTAATTCATTGATTACAATTGACCTGTCCGCGGCTGGAGATAGGATGCTGGCACAGTCGAATCTTTCAATGGAGAACTAAATCTTGTTAAAACAATACCTGCTTTCACCCGGCCCGACGGCCGTGCCGGAGCGTGTGCTTTTACGCATGGCGCATCCGATGATTCATCACCGTACACCCCAGTTTTCAGCGATCTTTGCTGAAACAAAGGAGATGCTTGAACAGGTCATCCAGACCAACAATGATGCCTTGATGCTGGCATCATCCGGTTCCGGCGCCATGGAGGCCGCGGTTACGAATCTCTGCTCACCCGGCGACACGATTATCTATATCAATGGTGGTAAATTCGGTGAACGATGGGGGAAGATTGCCGCTAAGCATGGCGTCCATGCTGTTGAGATCAAGGTGGAATGGGGGCATGCGGTCGATGTAGCCGCCGTTCAGCAGGCCCTGGACGATCATCCCGAGACCAGAGGCGTGTTTGTGCAGGCCAGTGAGACCAGCACGACGACCGAACATCCGATTCGGGAGATTGCTCAGCTGACCGCGGATCGCGGTGATTGCGTTACCGTAGTGGACGCCGTTACAGCTCTTGGCGTGATCGAGATGCGGTGGGGAGACTGGGGGGCTGGAGTTGTGTTTGACGACCGTCAGAGAGACGTCA
>CAZQZF010000079.1:0-8831 GCA_964597745.1 uncultured Zetaproteobacteria bacterium | reverse complement strand
TCGCGATTCTCTTCTGCTCAAGTCTGTTTCCCAGCGTTAGTGCATCATCCTCGATTCGGAAAGCCTTTTTCTCTGTCTTCTCGGGATCGAGTGACTGAATGAATCGGGGCTCGCCAAACAGGAAGCGCAGGTGTTCGACTTGGTCGAGCTGATCCTTCATGGCTGCATAGGCATAGATGGTGAAATAGGCGGATACGAAAGACAGGTTCGAGCCTTGCTGAATTTTCTCTTTGAGAAAGTCGCCTATCCGCCCGCGATTATGATTGTCCCATATTCCGGAAAGTTTTAGTGAATCCTTCATCCGATATTTACACCCTCCAGCCGAACAATAGCCAATCAATACACCCTTATCATGTGGTTTCCCGGGATATAGGACAGTTCCCGCCCACTTTGCACCGCCTCCATAAAGATGGATGCCTGCTGATAGTGCCGCTCATGATCCGCCAGCAAAAAGCGAAGGATGAAATCGGTGTTAACGACGTGGATATTTTTCATGCGTCACCTGATCCCAGGCATCTTCCCGCGCCTGTTCCATCGAAATATCCTTTCTTGCGTACTGTTTCAGGCTGCCGGCGACATTGCGGACTGGGCGGATGCGGACTTCATCATCCTCGATCACAATCCTTAATTTATCCATCAGTGCTGTTCCGTGGAAACGATCTCGCCATCCTCCATGCGAATGAGCAGGGCGGCGGCGCTGATTACCTTGGGGTCGTGCGAGGCGATCAGGAAGGTCGTGCCGTGCTGCCTGTTCAGCCTGCGCATAAGGTCGATCAGCTCCTCACCGGTATGGCTGTCCAGATTGGCGGTGGGTTCATCGGCCAGGATAATATCGGGTTGGCTGGCCAGAGCCCGGGCTACAGCCACGCGCTGCTGCTGACCGCCCGAGAGCTGGTCCGGACGCCTCTCCTCAAGCCCGGTCAGACCGACATCGGCAAGCCAGCGATCGGCGGTCTGCCGGCGCTCGGTCCTGTTCACGCCCTGCAATTGCAGCACATAGGCCACATTCTCCCGTGCCGAAAGTGTGCGAATCAGATTATAGGCCTGAAAGACAAAGCCGATGTGCCTCAGCCGGTAGGCGGCGCGCTCATCCCTGGACAAGGAGAGAATATCATCATCCCCGATACGGATTGATCCCCTGTCCGGTATATCCAGGGCGCCGATCATATTCAGCAGCGTGGTCTTGCCGGAACCGGAGCGGCCGGCGGCTACGGTAAAAGTGCCCTTTTTCAGATTCAGGTCCACCCCGTTCAGGGCTGCCACGTCCACCTCACCAAGCCGGTAATGTTTATGCAGGCCCCGGGCCTCAATCAGATGGGTGGGCGATGTTTGAGTTTCCATGGATCACACCTCCCTGAGCGCCTGAACCGGTTCCAGCCGGGAGGCCTTCCAGGCCGGGAACAGGCCGGCCACAATCGCTCCGATGGTGGCAGCGCCCAGGATGCGGACGCACGATTCATAACGAAGCTCTGGATGCACGATCGAGTCCATGTACAGAAAGGAAAATGCGGCGGAAAACCGCGAAAGGTCGATTCCATGCGCTCCAAACCAGGCCGATGCCCAACCACCAAGGGCAAAACCCGCCAGGCTGCCGATCACAACCAGGATAACGGTCTCCCAAACCACCATGGTGAAGATCTGTCCGGAGCGAACGCCAATGGCCACCATCAGGCCAAACTCACGAATGCGATCCTGCGTACTCATCAGCATCGTATTCAATACCTCCGCCAGCACGACGATAATGACCACCGCCAGGATGATCCAGGTATAGACATCGGCAAATTGGGCCCATTGCTCGGCCATCGGATCAATATCACTCCAGCGAAGCACCTCAACCCCCTGACCGGCAAGCTTCGCCTTCAGCCTTGCCGCCAACGGCGAAACCGCCTTAAAACTTCGGGCTCGAATCACGATATCGGTAACGGATGCGCCCATATCCAACCAGTTCCGGGCCGTTGAAATCGGCACAACGGCCGCCAGATTATCAATATCCATGATGCCGGAATGCATCAATCCACGCACGCGAAACACCTCGGATGCAATATCGCCATTCGGCAGGGCGGCCATCAGCACAACCTTGTTCCCGAGACCTGCCTGCAGATGTTCGGCCAGCACATCTCCCAATACAATCCCCCGTCCGTCACCCGGCTTTAGCCACGACCCTCTGGAGATAAAACCGGGTAACCGGCTCAGCCTCAACTCACGAACCGGATCAATGGCATAAATGAGGCTGCCGGCATTACCATTGGCCGTTGAGGCAAGCCCTGAAACTCTCAGCCGTGTCGTCCAGGCCTCGATTTCCGGCATCTTTGCCAGCACTTTAAGGATAGGCGCCGGATCATCAATGTGGCGTGAGAGCTTGCGCGTCTGTTCAAACCCACGGGCATGGATCTGAATATGTCCGATCACCGTTAAGGCGAAATTGGCCTTGATCTGCTGCATCCAGCCATCATTCATGGCTGAAAGAAAGGTGAGCGCGGCAATCCCGAAGGCGAGCGCCGCCGCCGTCAGACCCGTACGCAATGGATGCAGCCACAGATTGCGCCAGCCAAGCTTCAGGTAAATGGTCAGATCAGCCCACATGGTGAATAGCCTCGACCGGTTCCAGTTGTGCGGCCCTCCAGGCTGGAACGAACGCGGCAACAATCGCCGCGGCCAGCACGGCCATGACTGTATTCAGCAGGTGGCCGGTATCAATCTCCGTATGAATGACCGGATCAATGTAAAAACGGGTTGCTGTATCCAGCTGGGAGGAGAGATCAATTCCGTGATAATGATAAATAGCGACAAGGCCCAGACCCATGATTGCCCCGATGAGGATACCGGCCACTCCAAGCAACACCGATTCAATAGTGACGATCCCGGCCAGGCGCATCCGGCCGCAACCGAGCGCGATCATAACGCCAAATTCATGCACGCGATCGAGCATGCTCATCAGGACTGTATTCATGATCCCCGCCGCCACAATCAGCAGAACAATCCCCAGAAAAATATAGTAAAAGCTGTTCTCCAACTCGACCCACTGCTTCATCATCGGATACATATCGTACCAGCGCAGCACTTCATAACGCGCCCGGTCCAGTCGTTCCCTGAGCTCCTTCGTTACGGGCTCCAGACGCTGGCGCGGAATTTGCGCTACAATTTCAGAGACCCGCCCCTGCATGCCCAGCATCTCCTGCATGAAGCCAAACGGGATAATGACAAGCCCGCGATCAATCCCCATCTCGCCTGAATCAATAATGCCTACGAGCCGGAACTTCTCCGCCGCCAGCGCCCGGTATCGATCCTCGGCAAGCAGAATGACATCATCGCCAAGCCTGACGCCGAGGTTGCGCGCGGTCGTCGCCCCAAGCACGCAGGCACGGGTATCGCTCTGCCTGAGGAATCTTCCCTGACCTACCTTTTCATGAATTCGCGTCGCCTCCCTCTCAGAGCGGGGATCAATACCAAGCATGACGAGACCTTCAGAATTGTCCATACCCGCGGCCAGGGCAAAGGCGCGGAGTCGCTGGCTGAAGTGATCCACCCCGAGTTGTTTCAAGTCATCAACCACCTGACCGGCATCCGGCACAGTACGGTCAAGCTTCGGCTGTCTGAAAAACCCCTTTGCATGAATCTGAATGCTGCCGACAATGACCTGCTGAAGATTGCGCGTCATACTGTTGTGGGCGCCGTCATTGAACCCCCACAGAAACAGCAGGGCGGCAAGTCCAATGGCAATGCCGACAATGGTAATCAGGCTGCGGCGGCCATTCCGCACAATGTTTCTGACAGCCATCGCCCACATCATAAGCTAGTGTCTCAAATTCGCCCGGGTAAAGATGGATGGCGCAATCGGGACATCAAACTTGATGGCTTCAATCGTCATAATGGTGCGGTGCCCGGGTTTATCCAGGGGTTCCATGACCCAGCGGCTGGGAATACGCCTGCCACCCATTTCCCTGGGCTCTTCAAAATGCATGACGCGAACCTTGTTCCCGTCTTCATCATAAAACTCTTCCGACAGGGGCAGTCCATCGATACGGATTCGATGAATGAGTTTACCCCAAACCACGGGCGCCTCGGGTCTTGGCAGTGATTCAACGACCAGAATATCGTCATTGCGGGCAATAATTCGATGTCTGTAGTCCTCCACAACAGAAGAAGACTTCACCAGATCGTCATTGGTAAAATCCGAGCCCATCCAGGAGGAGAGCATCATGGACGGCGGGATGCGAATATCCCGCTCCAGTTTGGGCAGATACATCCACAGATTAGCCCCTGCTTTCAGAAAGGCGGTGTCCTTGTCCTTCTTTGGACTAAGGATACGTATAAAAAAGCGCTTGCCGGGCCGATCATCCCATGAATCCAGCCGCAAACTGCGCTGCCATTCGGGTGTGATGACCTGCATTGTATAACGGGCGATATTGGTATCCGATCTGAGCAGCCGCTGAAGCCGTTGCATGGTGTTCAGGGCTTCAACATCGTCGATCCCGGAAGCCGGAAGGCTGGCTGGGAGCAAGCAGAGCAATGCCATAAGTAAGAAATTCTTTGTCATAATATATCGATTTTACGGCTGAGGGCGCAAAGGTTCGCAGAATCGTTGATGCTGGGTTACCGGCATTAACTCGATTTTACAAACCAGACGATCAGCCAGCCAATTGAAATGCCCAACAAGCCAATCACGCGCAGGATGGCAACAGGAATTTCGGGCAATCTTTTCATCATTTCAACCATCTGCCTTGGAAACAACGCATAGGCTGCGCCCTCCAACACAAGAACCAGCCCCAAAGCTACCCACAGATCCTTCATTCCCAGGCAACGCCTGAAGATAAACGTTTACTTGACGACGGAACGCTCAAAAAAGCGGAAGAACTCCGAGTCAGGCGTGATAACCAGCTTCGTCCCTTTACCGATAGAATCCCGATAGGCCTGAAGCGAACGCGTAAAGGCGAAAAAATCCATATCCTTGTTGTAAGCCTGCGCATAAATGCGAGTGATCTTGGCATCGGCCTTACCGCGAATGATTTCACTCTGCTTGTATGCATCGGCCAGCAGTATCTTGCGCTCCTTGTCGGCCTGAGCGCGAATCTCCGTGGCAGCTTCTTCGCCCTGCGAACGGTATTGCTTGGCGATGCGCTGGCGCTCGGCCTTCATCCGCTTGAATACGGCATCGCTGTTTTCCTGGGGCAGGTCGGCACGCTTGATACGCACATCCGCGATGCGAATTCCCATGTTGCGCACATTATTGTCCGCCTTGGTGGTGATATCACGCATCAGTTTGACCCGCAGGTTGGCGTCTTCGCCACCGGACACAATTTCAAGCAGCGTGTGGCGGCCCAGCACATTACGAATCTTGCTGCGAATCACATCTTCCATACGCGCGGCCACGCCGTTTTCATTGCGCGCAACCTGGTACACCTTGAGCGGATCGATAATCATCCAGCGCGTATAGGCATCCACCAGAATCGTCTTTTTGTCCATGGTAATCACTTCATTGGGCGGCGCATCCTGCACCAGCAGACGCCGGTCAAAGTGCGTAACCGATTGCCACGGCATCTTGAAATGCAGTCCCGGGATCTTCACTACCTTCACGGGGTTGCCGAATTGCAACACCAATGCTTGGTCTCGCTGATCCACTACAAAGGCGGACATGTTCAGCACAAAAGCAGCGGCGGCAACCAGAATCAGTCCAAATATCTGTTTCACACCCATCATTTCACCTCCACCTTGCCGCGTATGCTATCCAGCGGCAGATAAGGCAGCACACGCGCCGCCACGGATTTGTCCACAATAATTTTCTCCGCCTTGGAGAGGACGTTCTGCATAGCCTCAAGGTACAGTCGCTTGCGCGTCACATCCGGCGCATTGCGGTAGGCTTCCAGCAGGCTTACAAAGCGTTTTGATTCGCCCTGCGCCCTGTCAACCACTGATGCTGAATAGGCCTCCGCGTCCAGCACGATTTTCTTACCCTGACCCCTTGCCTTCGGAAGAATATCGTTGGCATAGGCTTGGGCGATATTCTTGGCCCGAGCCCTGTCCTCACGAGCGCTGGCTACATCCTTGAATTCCTTGATGACGCGCTCCGGCGGTTGCACGTTCTGCAACTTCACGGCGGTCACCAGAATACCCGCTTTGTAGCCGTTCAGAATAGACTGAATCAACCCTTCCACTTCGACTTCCACCGCCGCTTTCTTTGTTGTCAACACATCATCAATCATGGTACGCCCGATTACTTCGCGGATGGCGGACTCCGCCGCATCGCGCACCGCCTTGGTTGAATGTGAGACGTTAAACACATAATTAGCCACGTCCTTGACCTTGTATTGCACGATGAACGAGACGTCCACGATGTTCTCATCCTTGGTCAGCATAAGGGCTTCCTGGGGAATCTGGCGGCTACGCCCACCTGGCAGGTTGCGAAAACCGACCTCCAGACGCTGTACGCGGGTCACCGGAATCTTTTCCACTGTTTCGACCGGATACGGAAAATGCCAGTTCAACCCCGGCCCCGTCGTGGCCACAAACTTACCGAAGCGCAGCACCAAGGCCTCCTCGTCCGCCGCCACCACATAGATGCCCGAAGCCACCCACAACAGCAATACAAGCACAATACCGCTTATCATAACACCCTTGCCGGGCCCGGAAATGCCGCCACCACCTTTGCCACCGAACATGCCGGACAAACGCTCCTGCATGCGGCGGATCAGTTCATCGATATCCGGCGGCTGAGATCCCTGTTTGCGCCCCCATGGGTTTTTCTGTTGGTTTGGATCACTCCAGGGCATGAACATCCTCCATTTTTATAGGCCAGTATCGGCCTTTAACGTCCGAAGTATACTAATATTCCATGCCATATGCACGATATTCGCCGCTATGTGTGGTGGATGCTATCATTTGCTGATGCCCTGTTTATTTCGCTGGCTTTTTTTCGGCTTTCTCGTACGCGGATTTGTCAGTATGTCCATTCTGTTATCCGTATTCCTGATCATAGAGACCTTTGACAAGTCGCGTTATCTGGGCCGGGGGATGGATACGGGATTGCTCGTCGAGTATCTGATTTTGAAGACCCCGTTTATGATCAGTGAGTTTATGCCTGTTATACTTCTGTTGTCAGCCGGTGTTTACGTCACGGAACTTTCCAGAAATCGTGAGATTATGGCCCTGCGCGCCGCCGGCCTTGGCATCAACAAAATTATCATACCCTTGATGGCCGCCAGCTGCGTTGCGGCATTCACCAGCTTCGCTATTGGTGAATGGGTTACGCCCGTCACCAACCATCGTCTGGACCGTATTGAACAGATCCATATCCATCACCGCCCTGATGCGACAAGTGGCATACAATGGTTGCGTGAAGGTTACCGCCTGTTTCGGCTGACGCCTCTGGGAGAAGATCAGTTCAAGATGGCCATGTTCGAAACGGATAAAAACGGACACTGGCTGCAACGTATGGAATCATCTCATGGCTATTATTCCGGTGGCGCGTGGTATCTCACAAATGTGTCCATTAGCAGACCGAATAAAGGCCACATTGATTACCAGCACAAAGACACATTGATCCTGCCTTCAACAGTCGGACCGAATACAGCCGAACCCCCAAGCCCGCGACATATGCGTTTGCTTGAATTATGGCAATATCAACATGACTTGGCCGAGGCCGGGCTTGCCTCTTCAAGCTATAGATTTGCCCTCAACCGTAAACTGGCGGCGCCATTGGCATGCTTTATCATGGTCCTGCTGGCCATAGCCCTGTGTACAAACCTCGGAAATCGCCTTCCCGCTCAAGCCGCGGGCTTGTTCGCAGCTGTCGCTCTGGGCCTGATCTTTTATGTTCTGGGCAATGCCGGCGGCCTGTTATCCACAGGTGAGCGCCTGCCGGCATCCTTTGCCGCCTGGCTACCGAATATGGTCTTTGGAGGACTGGCCGGTTTTCTGCTCCTGCACCGTGAGGGGTATTAAGCGCTTTAACGCAGATTAACGCAGATATTTTACTTTAGATTAGCTCAGTAGATCTATGAATTCACGATGCAAATGAGCGTTAGTCGCTAAAATGTCACATTTTCCAAAATCCACCTTTGATCCATTCAGGTCTGTTACCATACCGCCCGCTTCCTGCACCAGGATGATGCCGGCGGCAATGTCCCAGGGCTTTAACCCTGATTCCCAGTAGGCATCAAGACGGCCGCTGGCGACATAAGCCAGATCCAGGGCGGCGGATCCTCCCCGGCGGTAACAGTCGGTTGCCCGAACAGAGGCATTCATCCGCTGAAGAAAGGGTTCAAGTTGCTCCCGTCTGTAGGGAGGCAAGCCGGAGGCAAACAGTGAGTAAGCTATCCTGTGTTCCTCCGAGACCCGTAAGCGCCTTCGATTCAGGAACGCCCCGTTCCCATCCTGAGCCTCAAAAGTCTCGTTCCGCATCGGATCATGGATGACGGCTAAAACAGGCTTATCATTGCGCCAAACGGCAATGGAGACCGCAAAATGGGGATAACCATGAATGAAGTTGGTGGTGCCGTCCAAGGGATCAATAAACCACTTGAAGGCAGCATTGGTCTGAATTTCTTCGCCTTCCTCAGCGATGATGCCATGTGAAGGATAATGGTGCTGAATCTCCCGGATAATGATTGCCTGCGCCTTGCAATCGACATCAGTTACAAAATCATGATCCGTTTTTTGATCGATTTGCAATTCATCACGATGGTCATAGGCGCGGGCAATGATATCGCCCGCCCGGCGGGCAGCACGTACAGCTACATAGAGCACAAAAACCTCCAAGGTTATTTAACCTAGAATCCTTAGTTGGCAGCACCCACATGGCGCAAGCTCTTGATTCGCTTTGCTAAACGGAAAAA
>CAZQZF010000078.1:0-8896 GCA_964597745.1 uncultured Zetaproteobacteria bacterium | reverse complement strand
GACATACGGTCAGAAACCGGGAACCTTTACTCCATGGGAACGTATTGGCGAGGGCAGCGACCTGCTGTTTTATGAGGGCTTGCATGGAGGAGTTGCAACACCAGAGCGGAATGTGGCTCAGTATACCGATTTGCTTGTTGGTATCGTTCCGGTAGTGAACCTGGAGTGGATTCAGAAGATTCATCGTGATACTCATATGCGCGGCTATTCAGAAGAGGCGGTAGTCGGAAATATTCTGCAGCGTATGCAAGACTACGTGCATTTTATTACGCCACAGTTTGTTCATACTGATATTAACTTTCAGCGGGTTCCAGTCGTGGATACATCGCATCCATTCGTTGCTCGCGATGTGCCGACTGCGGATGAAAGCCTGGTCGTCATTCGTGTCCGCGAACCCGGCAAATGGGACATTGATTTCCCCTATCTGCTTGCCATGTTGCATGATTCCTTTATGTCTCGGCGCAATACGATTGTAGTGCCGGCAGGGAAAATGCTGCTTGCCATGGAAGTCATTCTGGCGCCTGTTATACATAGGCTTATGCATAACGAGCGATTAGGATAACATTCGCGCTGTTTCTCTGTACGGGGGCAAGCCCTGTGCGCCAAGTCAGACTCCTAATCGCAGGTAAACCATGTCGAAAACCATGTTTCACGTGAAACACCCGGATGGTCCGGTGGATATTCTCGTTATTGGAGCTGGGCATGCCGGTTGTGAGGCGGCATGGGCAGCCGCCTGTCGCGGGGCGAGGGTGCGCCTTGTTACCCAGAATTTAGATACAATTGCTAAGATGTCATGCAATCCGGCTATAGGCGGCGTGGGAAAGGGGCATCTTGTCCGTGAAATTGATGCGATGGGCGGCCTCATGTCCCGGGTGGCCGACCAGGCGGCTTTACAATACAGGGTGTTGAACCAGCGGAAAGGACCAGCTGTTCAGGCTACCCGCGCCCAGTGTGACCGGCGCTTATATCATATGCATATGCGCAGCCATCTGGATAGCGAATCATCCATACAGGTTTATCAAGGGACGGTAAAATCGTTCCTTTTCGACCAGAGCAGAATTATTGGAGTCGTTGATAATTTAGGCGTAGCACACTATTCGGGCGCTGTTGTTTTAACGACGGGGACCTTTCTGCGAGGGGTCATCCATATTGGCGACACGCAAATTCCGGCTGGCAGGGCAGGAGATGCAGCCGTACGCGGCATAACCGAAGAACTCTACCAGCGTGAGTTTCGTCTTGGCCGTATGAAGACCGGAACACCGCCGAGGCTTGACCGGCGCAGTATAGACTGGCGTCGCTTGCGGAAGCAGCCGGGGGATCAGGGGGCGTTTCCTTTTTCCTGTCTCAATAATGCAATCATCACAGACCAGGTTCCATGCGCAATTACCCGAACGACAAAACGGACGCACGAAATTATTCACTCAAACCTTCAACACTCTCCCCTCTTCTCGGGGCAGATCAAGGGTATCGGCCCCCGCTATTGCCCGAGCATTGAGGATAAGGTGGTGCGGTTTGCCGATAAAGATAGTCATCATATCTTTCTGGAGCCTGAAGGTCGTGATATCGAAGAGATATATCCCAACGGGATATCAACATCTTTACCCATTTCCGTGCAATGGGCATTTGTACGATCCATTCCAGGACTGGAGAATACCGTCATTTTGCGGCCTGGCTACGCCATGGAATACGACTACGTCGATCCAACGGAATTACTACCAACGCTTGAAAGCAAAAGAATCAATGGCCTGTTTCATGCCGGACAAATTAATGGAACCACTGGTTATGAAGAGGCGGCGGCTCAGGGACTTGTTGCCGGAGTCAATGCGGCCGCCGCGACACTGGATTGTGATCAATGGGTTCCGGATCGATCGGAGGCCTATCTCGGCGTATTGATAGATGATCTTGTCACCAGGGGCGTGACCGAACCGTATCGAATGTTCACGGCGCGCGCGGAGTACCGCTTGTCGCTTCGTGAAGATAATGCTGATATGCGCCTAGGCCCGACGGCAATTCGCCTTCGTATGTACGATGACAAGCAAAAAAGCCTTTTTGAAGCGAGACATAGCAGATTGCATCAGGCAGCAGTGAAAATGCTGGCGTTAAAAGTAGGAGCAGGCGAAGAATGGAGACGCAAATTAAATGCATTGCATCTCCCTGTTCCCGGCGGTCCAGTCCCTTTTCCATCTTATGTTCATCGCCAGGATGTGTCCATGGATCGAGCCATTGAATTGATAAGTTTTCCGGATAATATGTCACCAAGGGATATTAAGACACTGAAATCCTTGATGCATTATCATGGGTATTTACAAAAGCAGGAGACAGAGATTGATCGTTTCAAAAAGTTGGAACATCAATCAATTCCAGATAAATTTGATTATGTGAGGGTTCAAGGGCTAAGCCATGAATGCAGACAAAGGCTGCAGCTTGTCCGTCCGCGTAATCTTGGTCAGGCAGCGAGAATTTCCGGCGTTACGCCAGCTGCTTTGACCAGTCTTATGTTTCACCTGCGCCAGATACATCATTGAATCAAGAAGTTAATGATCAAATGAATCGTTACATCGTTGAGGTTTTACGGTTTTCGCGAGCCTTGAGTCTCACGTCAGTGAATAGCAAGGAAGAGTTTTTCAGGAAATTTATCTCCCCGTCTCTTAAGCTTCTGCCCAGTTTACCTGCTTCAGGGAGGCTATTGGATGTAGGAAGCGGGATGGGCATACCCGGCATTCCCATTTTACTTAGAAGGCCCGCCCTGCATGGCGTATTGGTTGAGCGTCGTCGAAAACGGGCTGAATTTTTACGGCATCTCAAACGATTGTTTGGTTTGAATGCAGAGATTTATGCGGAAGACCTACGTGACTTGCCATGCCTTCATGCGGATGCCTGCGTAGCTCGGGCGGTATGCGATGCAGATAGCCTGCTCGACATGTATTCCCCTCATGTTCATGATGGCGCTGTAGCGGTTCTGGCTGTTCCCCGAACCAACAGTGTTGTATCCAGGCCAGGCTGGCGCCATCAGCACGATTTCCTGATTGAGGCAGGTAGAGAACGCCAAGCCATACAAATTTATCGTTATCGAAAGGTTTCACGTGAAACATAAGAATTTTAGCCCCGTAGTGGCCATAGCTAATCAGAAGGGAGGCGTAGGCAAGACCACCAGCTGTATTAATCTGGCTGCATCGCTGGCCGCCATGGATCAGCGAGTGCTGGTTCTGGACATGGACCCTCAGGGGAACAGCTCGACCGGGCTGGGGGTTGCCAAGGGCAGGGTCAAATTCAATATTTATGATGCATTGACGGGAAGTGCAAGCTTGCAGGATGCAATTGCCCCGACTGTATGCGAGGGTCTGTACATTGTGCCAGCCAGCATGAACCTGGCAGGCGCGGAAGTTGAGCTGGTTTCCGTCGATAGACGAGAGTATATATTGCTTAGCGTTCTGAATAGATATGATGGGCAGCCGTTTGACTGTGTATTCATAGACTGTCCGCCGGCCCTGAATTTGTTGACAATCAACGCTTTGACCGCGGCAGATCGGGTATTGATTCCATTACAGACTGAATTTTATGCCCTGGAAGGGCTGACCCAGTTGCTTGATACAATACATCGAATCAGGCAGGGAACGAACCCCGATCTGGGTATGGGAGGCATACTGCTTACTATGGTGGACCGGCGTAATAACCTGACCCTTCAAGTTGAGAAAGAGGTGAGGGATTATTTTGGAAGCCAGGTTTTCAATGAAATAATTCCCAGAAATATTCGCCTGTCCGAGGCGCCAAGCTTTGGCTTGCCAGTACTGCAACACGATGTACGATCCAAGGGGGCCCAAGCCTATCTGGCGGTTGCCAGAGAGATGATGGAAAGGGAAACCAGGCAAAGGAGATTGGGATGACACAAGACGGAAAAAGGCGTGCTCTCGGGCGGGGTCTGGAGGCCTTGTTCGGAGATCATCCAGACGCCGATTTGTTAACACAGGCTCGGCCAGTGCCCATTTCCCACATTCAACCCAACAGACTTCAGCCTCGCACCCGATTTAAGCCTGAAGAATTAAAGGCATTGACTGAATCCGTCCGGCTTGAGGGCGTGCTTGTGCCGGTTTTATTACGTCCTTCAAGCGATGGGTACGAACTGATTGCAGGCGAGCGCCGTTGGCGGGCGGCACAAGCGGCTGGCTTGCGCGAAATTCCTGCCATCATCCGGCAGGTTGATGATCAGCACGCCCTGGAACTGGCTATTATTGAAAATGAGCAACGCGATGATCTGTCCGCTATTGAATCAGCACGCGCCTACAGGCGCCTTGTGCAGGAATTCTCTCTTACTCAACAACAGGTTGCAGAGAGAATTGGTGTTTCACGTGCGCAGGTGACCAATCTTATCCGTTTGTTGCAATTGCCGGATTCTATCCAGGTATTAATTGAAGACGGGCAATTGGATATGGGACATTCACGCCCTTTGGTTGGGCTCCCGGAAGCTGATGCCGTTCAACTTGCCAAACGATGTGTAAGCCGAAACTGGAGCGCACGTCAAATGGAACGTGAGGCAAAGCGGGCTTCAAAAGGTTCGCGGCCAAGAGAAACGAGCAAGAAAAGTGTAGATATAATTGCATTGGAAGAATCACTTAGTAGATCTTTGGGATTAACTGTTGAATTCCGTTTAAAAACAAGAGGTTCAGGAATGCTTGGAATTTACTTTAAACGTCCGGAGGAGCTGGATAGTGTTATTGCCAGGCTGCGCTGATTCATGGTAACGGATCCTGATGCAAGTAGAAGGTAAGGAATGGCGCGCTATTTTTTGGCAGCAGGATTCCGTCTGCTGGATTGATCAGAGGTTGTTGCCCCATCAATTTTCAATCATGCGCACACAAAATCCGGAAGACGTCGCTCAAGCTATAGAATCCATGCAAATACGCGGTGCGCCAAGTATAGGCGCCGCAGCGGCATTTGGTCTGGCGCTTGCTTATCAAAAGGATCGATCAAGGTTTAATGAATACTGGTTAGCGAGGTTTCGCAATACCCGGCCAACCGCCATTAATCTGTTTCACGCCTGCGATGCCATGCAAAGCTGTGCAGGAGATCATTCCAGTCCAGATACTATGATTCAGGCGGCCCAGGCGTACGCCGATCATGAAGTTTCATCCAATCGTATGATAGGGGAGGCAATGGCTGAGTTGCTTGCTGTTGGAAGGCGGCGCATCCTCACCCATTGTAATGCAGGTTGGCTGGCCGCCGTAGACTGGGGCACGGCACTGGCCGGGATTTATACGTTGGCGCGCTCAGGGGAAACCCCGTTTGTTTGGGTCGATGAGACCCGGCCCCGCATGCAGGGGGCCAAACTTACCGCCTGGGAACTCATGCAGGAGGGAATCGCCTGCAAGCTGCAAGTTGATTCGGCTGCGGCATGGATGATCGCGTGCGGGGAGGTGGATGTGGTTGTGGTTGGGGCGGATCGTATTGCCGCCAATGGGGATGTGGCAAATAAGATTGGTACATATATGATTTCGCTGGCTGCTCGGGCTCATGGCATCCCATTCTATGTTGTAGCGCCCCATACCAGTTTTGACAGGGCATGCGAATCTGGCGATAAAATTCCCATTGAAGAGCGGAGTTCATCCGAGGTTCTTGAAATTAAAGGTCTTGATCCTGAGCTGAATGACAGGCGGGTGCGTATTACAATGGATGGTTTAATGGTCAACAATCCGGCCTTTGATGTGACGCCGGTCGAAAATATCACTGCAATTATATGTGAAAAAGGCATTTGGCGGTTGTAACCCGTCATTGCACGATGGAATTCAAAAAGAGTACAGTTTTGGATGTGGAGTGATCCGGATGGTCGCGGCAGGCAGTGTCTGGCGAGGAAAGTCCGGGCTGCACAGGGCAGAATGCCGGATAACATCCGGTGGGCGTGAGTCCAGGAAAGTGCCACAGAAAACATACCGCCGGTAGTATTCCGGTAAGGGTGAAAAGGTGCGGCAAGAGCGCACCGCTCTGAGCGGTAACGTGCAGAGGCACGGTAAACCCCATTCGCAGCAAGGCCAAATAAGGAAACGTTTTCAGCGTGGCCCGCGTCAGTTTCCGGGTAGGCCGCTTGAGTTGCCGGGTAACCGGTAATCTAGATGAATGACCATCCCTCCTTGGGAGGACAGAATCCGGCTTACAGGATCACTCCACCTTATTTAAAAGTGACGAATTTATCATAACAGGATAGAGAGAAATGCCAGGATTAGATTTGGAGAATTCTGCTAAGTCAAGGAAACTAAAGGAGTATTATGTTCGACATGGGCGGATATTTATTGTTGTTGATGCCACTCGTGATGATGTAAAAGCACCGAAACATCTACTGGGCGATCCCGCCTTGAAGCTGGTGCTTAATGTCCGAATGCCACAACCTATTTATTTCCATAATGATTATCTTGAATCCGATTTTTCCTTTTCCGGCCAGTCCGTGGCCTGTCATATTCCCATGCAGGCTATATGGGCAGCCTATTTGCCCAACAAGGAATCAGATGGCGGGATCCTGTGGGAGGAAGATATACCCGAATCGGTGCAGGCCGTTCTCAAGTCTGTACGAAACCAGCAAGAAATTGATTCACAATGCGATCAACCAGCATCATCAAACAAGGTTGATACCGAAAAGGCCGCTTCGAAGAAGGGTAAAAGGCACCTCAGGATCGTGAAATAAGGTGAGGACTGTTCTGTTGATTTTTTTAGCGGTGTTGTTTTCCGTTAATGCGGCGGCAGCCTCAGATGACAGGTTGTCGGTATTTATTCCAGAAACAGGGCAGCCCGCAAGTCGTCCGGATTTTAGCAGCCTGGCTAATTCCGCCCTGCCCGTGATCTGGGACCGCCTGATTCCAAGAAGCAAGCGAACAGGGGCGGATGCGCTTCCAGCGACAGCCAATCTGGTAAGTCGCATCGTTCCCGAACAGGATAAAACCCTTGTTGAATTCAATGGCCCGGAAGTTTTTAGTCTGTTGAAAGCCAACCATATTCCACGCATAAAATCTTTACCGAGATTCAATTTAAGACTGAAAGTACAAAGCAATTTTGGTTATTCGATGCAACAATCCCAGCAATTGCTCTATCAGCAGGCTGGCGAGATAGCAGAGAAATGGGGAATTCTATTGACCACAAAGGCCCCCGCACTGCTTATTTCGTGGCGTTGGCTTAATGAAATGAATCAGGTTGCTCTCATGGTGCGAGGAAACACACGGCTGCGGGAATATTCCGAGGTGAGGCAGTTAGAGCTTGGGGATCCGGTCGATGTACTGGGAGCATGGCTACAGGAAGTTATGCTGAATGCCAGAGATGCCTATGCCGTTGACGACACCATTGATCAACCCGGATTGCAGGCGCAACCTACTAATATTGCTGAGAAATTTTTGGTTTTTGATCGAGTTATGCCACTGAGTGAACAGGTTGTTATGGAGACAGGATTACGAGCGGATCCACGTGTCTTTGCCTTGATCCCCAAGAGGTTCAGCGCTCAACTCCAGCGCTACCGTCTGCTTCTGAAAGGCAACGATGATGCATGGCTTACAGCGTGGTTTGCTCGTCGAGGCATCGCTTTGCAGCCAATACCTGGAGGATGGCAAGGTCATTGAAACAAAATATCATTAATTTTCCAAACCTGCTTACACTGAGCCGGATTCTGATTACGCCGTTCCTTGTGTATACGATCCTGTTGCTGAAGGCTAAACTGGCACTGATCCTGCTCATTATTGCTGGTCTTACCGATATGCTGGACGGTTTATGGGCCAAGTGTTTTCAGCAGCAAACGGACATTGGCGCCTTACTTGATCCAGTGGCGGACAAGCTTATGTTGGTAAGCTGCATTGTTGTCCTGTTCAATATTGATCAGGTTCCCCCGTTTCTGTTTCTGGCCGTTATATTTCGTGATGCCATCATCATCATTGGTGCTGTTTCCTATGAAATTGTAACACACAGCCTAAAGATGCAACCAAGTCTTCTTTCCAAGGCCACAACATTTATGCAGATTGTCTATATCGCAGTCGTTCTGTTGAACATGGCGGCGCCAGTGATGCCTGTTTTCATGGCTGCGATACTCTGGCTGACATTTGGCTTGACCTGTTTGTCCGGCCTGCATTATATGGTGAGTTGGACATTGAAAGCGATGCTCAGTGAGGATGTATGAATCGGTGCGGCAAGGCCTTCTAGATCTTAAAATCCTGCCAAAGTATTCGTATGGAGAGTGGGTTTGGCACGCGAATATTGAGCCGGTGCATAATCGTATCGCCCTGTGGTTGGTGCATGGCGGTTGCATATGGCTGAATTCCAGTGAGCCATCCGGAAAGACCCATCTGCTACATGCCCTGAAGCAGGAGCACCCGTTTCTTGGACTCGTCTGTGTTGAACATGGTGGACATGGCACTTCCCTGACCCTCGTTCGGAACTGGCTGGATCAGTTGATGCAACATGCCTTTTGGATGATGGATTTACCCAATAGTATATCCTCTAACTGCGGTATAGCCCTGTTTCATCTGATTGAACGCGCCAGAGCAATGCAACGACCACTTCTTATTTCCTGGCGCTGTCCGGACACGGGGTTGGCTCCACCCGAATTAAGCAGCCGATTGAAAAGTATGGAGCGGTTGGACATGCTGGCGCCCCATGCTGATGGTGATCTGAAGGCAGTGTTGCTTTCGTATACCAAAGCCCATCAATGGAAGATCAATGATGCTATCATTGATCTCCTGCTTCTCCGGCTTCCAAGAACCCTTGAAGGACTCATTGAGGGATTACAGGCCATGGAGACGGCCTCACTGGAGGAGCATCGCCCCTTCAGTCAGCAATGGGTGCGCAGATATCTGGCCCGCCTCTCCCGGCAGGGAGGCCTGTTTGAATAATTTGACCAACAGGCCGGAAATAGTGAAATATTAGTCAACTC